>JAFXGP010000044.1 GCA_017521195.1 Lachnospiraceae bacterium | reverse complement strand
GAGTAATTATGCGGTACCGGGTCTTTACTTCTATGATAATGATGTAGTAGAAATTGCTAAGAATGTAAAACCTTCTGCCCGTGGTGAAATCGAAATCACAGCAGTTAACAATGCATACCTTGAAAAAGGTAAACTTCGTGTAGAAACTATGGGACGTGGATTCGCATGGTTAGATACCGGAAATCATGATTCTTTATTGGAAGCAGCTAACTTCGTGGAAGCATTCCAGAAGAGACAGGGATTATATGTATCCTGTATTGAAGAAATTGCATATAAGAGAGGATTTATTAATAAAGAACAGTTATTAAAACTGGCAGAACCTTTGATGAAAACAGAATACGGACAGTATTTGGTAGAGGTTGCCGAAGGGCTGTAAGATATACTGGAAAATTCAAATAGAATAAAGCAGGAACAAAAGGTAATTGTAATTAGAACTGTAGACCTTTGCTAAAAATGTGAAATAATGAGAAGATATTATATATAAAGGTGGCAAATTATATATATTGTATAATCAAAGATAGAAATATATGTAGTCTACTGATCTTATTAGAGAGAGTTGAAAAAATATGCAAAAGATAAATGTTTCAGAAATTCTTTTGAAGAATAATATCTTCAATATGAAAAAAGGTGATGGGATTGCTTATTTAGTATTTTATATAATAATTCCGGTTACAATTACAGCAGTTAGTTTAGTTGCGTTCCCAGAAAATGATAATATATCAGCAATATATTGTTATATAAGTATTTTAATTAGTGCTCTTAATTGTATATATGACGGTGCTAACCGATGGGAAGAACAAAAATCAATTCGAAATACAAAGTTATTTTTTATGTTGTTTATGACTAGCATCGTTGCAACGTATTGTTTGGTTGTGATTATTTGTATAATGATAACCCAAACAACGGCATGTCGGTGTGACTGGATATTATGTGTATATTTTGGAACTGTTTTAGTATCGTTTCTAGATATTGGTGCATGTTTTGTAAAAGATATAGAATTAAAAAAATTGGTTTCTGCATAAGAAATGGGGTGAAATGAAAATGAATGTATATTTGTACCTATCTTTATTTCTATTTATTTGTTTGATGGTAATAATTTTATCTAATTTTATAACTCGTAAAGTTGTGAGAGATGAATTTAATAATAAAATTAAATTAGATATTTCACTTGAACAAATGCAGGTGGCAGAGCAGAAGATTAAGATTTTTTTGGAAGAAAATCAAATGCAAATTGGTGAATCAATTTTAGAAATTGCTAAGATATTAAAAGTGAAAGAAGGTGGAAGTGAAGAGGGGATAGCAGGGCAAGCGCGATTAAGTGAACCGAATGTGAATGGCGAGATGGTTGTTACGTATAAGAATGGTTTGACAGCTGAAGAAAGAATGTTCATTTTGGCTCATG
The DNA here is from genome assembly GCA_017521195.1 of Lachnospiraceae bacterium. Classification (GTDB taxonomy): domain Bacteria; phylum Bacillota; class Clostridia; order Lachnospirales; family Lachnospiraceae; genus SFDP01. Next base: position 31,187 of record JAFXGP010000044.1, on the reverse strand, counting down.
AGTGTGCTCATTTAATTAATAATGACCCCGTTCCAAATGCAAGACCGGATGGGGGAAATAAGCCATTGGTTGAACAGGTGGCTGATTATACAGCAGCTGCATTGTTGATGCCTTTGGATTCAGTGTATAATTATTTGAAAAATAATAATTATACGAAGGAATCTTCCAAAAAGCGTGTAGCGATAGTCAGAAGTCTTTGTAAAATATATGGAGTGAGTGAACTGATTGCATTGCGTCGAATTAAAGAGGTTTACGAATTAAAAAAATAAGTGCATAGTTTTGGAGTGGATTTGAACCACTCCATTTTTACGTTTTAAAGTAATCGTTCAAACATGAGCATCTTGACTATTAAGCCGCTTACCATGTATCACCCTTCATATCATAAAAATAATAACTGTTTTGAGGATGTGGTTTTAGTTCATTGTAAGCGATTAATAAAATGATGCCTTTCGGCACAGTTATAATCCATGAGATAATAGTCTCCATATAACTTTAGAGTTTTTTGAGTTATAGTTTTTCAAGTTATTAGACTAAAATGGAGGCAATTATTATGGATCAGGTTACAAAAGCCAAAGTTCAGTTCCGACGCGAACAATGGAAAAAATTAATTATGGAATGTCAACAAAGTGGTCTTCCTGTTCGAACTTGGTGTACCCAACACGGATTTAGGGAGCAGACTTATTACTACTATCTTAAAAAGATACGAGAGGAAGAACTTTCAAAGCTTCCTGTACCAATAACTTTAGAAGAGACTAAACCTGCAGTGTTTCAAAAACTGGAAGTAACCACTCCTATACCTGATACCAGGGCCGCTGTTATTATAAAACTTCCCCAGGCAACACTTGAAATCAGGGAAGGCACCAGCCAGCAGACCATTCAGGCAGTGCTTCTGGCCCTGCAGAGTATATGCTAGGCGATATTACTGTTGCTGAAAATATTTATATCGCATGTGGTTATACGGACATGCGAAAATCCATAGATGGATTAGCTGCCATAGTACAGCAACAGTTTCAACTGGATCCTTTTTCCAACACCCTGTTTCTTTTTTGCGGAAGAAACAGAACCCGTATGAAGGCTCTTCTCTGGGAAGGTGACGGATTTGTTCTTCTCTATAAACGTTTAGAAAACGGCTCCTTCAAATGCCTAAAGATAAATCGGAAGTAAAACCTATTACCCGGCAGCAATTCCGATGGCTGATGGAAGGTCTTCAGATAGAACAAAAACAATCTATCAAACCGGCGCAAAAGGCTGATTTTTGTTAGTTATAAATATTCCAAAAGCCTTGATTTTACTGGGTTTTTCGCATGTTTTGTGGTATAATTAGAGTATAAAAAGCAAAGGAATTATACCATAAATGAACGAAAAGGATGCCTATATTAAGCACCTTGAAAACACCATAATGGACTTACAGAATCAGGTAAGTAATCTCACCGAAATGCTTCTTTTACTTCGTAAGTAAAAGTTTGGATCATCCAGTGAAAAAACTTCTTCGCAACTCGAAGGACAACTGTCTCTTTTTAATGAAGCTGAAGTAGAAGCAAATGCTGATGTTTCTGAGCCACTTATCGAACGAAAAGGATGTTACTATAAAAAGAATTCTAAAACTAAACGGGAAGAATTATTAAAAGATCTTCCGGTGGAAGAATTCCCATGTCTGGTTCATCCTGATGACATGTTCTGTAAACAGTGCGGCTCTACACTCAAAGAAATCGGCTTTGTCAAAGTACGTGATGAATTGGAATATATTCCAGCCCAGGTAAAAATCATCCGGTATATGAGACAGGCATGTGAATGTCCTGCCTGTAAACATAGTGGCAAACCTTTTATTCAAAAGGCTAATGTTCCTAAATCCGTATTGAATCATTCACTTGCATCTCCAAGTTCTGTTGCCCGTGTTATGTACCAGAAATACGTAAACAGTGTTCCGTTGTACAGACAGGAAAAGGACGGGGAACAAATCGGTATTGGACTTAGCCGTTCTACCATGGCCAACTGGATTATCCGTAGTAGCGAGGATCATTTAATTCCTGTTGTAAATCATCTACGAAAAGAACTTATGAAACGGGATGTTATCCACTGTGATGAAACTCCTGTCCAGGTTCTCAAAGAAGAAGGGAAACAGCCACAAACGAAATCATACATGTGGTTATACCGAAGTGGTAATGATGGAAAGAATCCAATCATTCTTTTCGATTACCAACCTTCCAGAAACGGCAATCATGCTGCCACTTACCTAAAAGATTTCCATGGATATGTTCATTCCGATGGGTATTCCGGATACAACAAGTTAAGTGGTATTACCCGTATAGGTTGCTGGGCCCATCTGAGGCGAAAGTTTGTAGAAGCAATTCCTGCAAAGAAGGCCAAAGATGCCGGACTCACCAGCGCTGAAATAGGACTTCAATACTGCAATAAACTCTTTGCCATAGAGGACAACCTAAAAGACCTATCTTTTGAAGAAAGATTCTGTAAGCATCTCGAACTGGAAAAACCGATTCTTGAGGCTTTTTGGTGTTGGCTTGATTCTATAAATGCATTAAAAGGTTCTGCTCTTGGAAAAGCAATTACTTATGCACAGAATCAAAAACCATATATGGAGAACTATCTTCTTGATGGAAGATGTTCGTTATCAAACAATGCAGCAGAAAATGCCATTCGTCCTTTTACTGTGGGACGTAAAAACTGGCTTTTTGCGGACACTCCAAAAGGAGCATCTGCATCTGCGGCAGTATATAGTGAATATTCTCGTGCGGCAGAGCCCCCTGGCTCAAAGAAAGCCGGAATACTCAATATAGCTTAATTGAGACTGCTAAAGCGAATGGTCTCAATGTTTATGCGTATCTCCGGCATTTGCTTTTGTATATGCAAAGTAAAGAGTGGCAGAGACATCCAGAAGAACTGGATGATTTAATGCCCTGGTCAACGGACGTACAAGAACAATGTAAATAGAAACTATTGTTGGAGGTGGTATTATAATCCATCTCCATTTAATTTGATAGGCACTATTTTATTAGTCGCTTACATTCAATCTTTTCGGAAAGGATAGCCTTTTGATAATTAGTCAATTACTTTATGTAATTCTTCTTTTGTTACTGGTGTTTTTCCGAATAATGCAACCATTTTAAGTGGTCCATACCATTCACAATCTTCTGTGAACATAAAGTCAGCAGGAATGAATACTTTAAACAATTCCTTGTTATAGTTATAGTAAAATGTGTATGACACACCTTCTTTTGACATAATATTTTTTAACGTTTTTTGACTGAATGAATTCCAAATTGTTGCATCAACAATAAGATTATCATTATTCTTTGCTGCAGCTACTCTCTCTAAAAGTTTTCTTGTAAAAATTTGTGCTTCAGTTTCTTTTGGTAATTGAGGTTCTACCACTGTATATTCTTCTCCTACACTATGATTATTGTTATTTTGATTTGGTGTAGGAGTAGGAACAGGAGCAGGTTCTGGCTCCGGCTGTAATGGAGTACTATCCAGTATTGTAATTGCTACCATAGGGTCAACTCCACCACTCATGTCAAAAATCAATGTTAGGCTGCCTGTTGGTTGTGCTGTAAGGTAACTCTGATTAATTGTAATTGTATTTGATTCGTCATCCATTATATAATCATTCCCTCTTATAAGAACTTCAGTTCCATTCATGATAGATGAAAGTTCAAAACCACCAGTTGAAAGTATGAAATCTAATCCCATCATTGCTGCATATTTATCATAATTTTCAACAGTAGTAGGAGATATGCTTGAGTTAATACACAGAATGATTGTGGAATCTTTTTGTATAGAATAATCCTGCAAAGTGTTGCCATCCTCCAACTCCTTATCTGCAAAATACAAATATTGTTGTTCTGGAGATATATTTTCCTTATCTTGTATCTTTGACTTAACATCCTCAATCCTGTCTGTAGGCTCAACTTCAAGTGTTATATGTTTCCCAGATAAAGTTTTTACAAATATCTGCGCTGCACTTACACTCATTGGCATAAGTGTTACTAACATACATACGCTAAGTAACATTGTCAATATTTTTTTCATAGATTTTATTTTCCTTTTGTATTTTATACAAAGTTTACCATAAAACATAAATAAAATAAATAAATAGTATTATTTTCTTTCTTTGATGACTGCCTCAATTACATCAATATACTTTTTTGGAAGATAAACGCTTTGTATAATTCGTCATCGGTGTAGATGTGGTCGAATTTATCGGAGGATGTAGCAGGAACGAAACGGAAGCTGTTTCTTAATCTTTCTAATAAAAAGTTTTTATCTGGGTTTTGCATTACATGATTGTAATTAGTACCAAAATCTATGATATGACTATCTTGTCTTAAACAACCATATACTGTTCTTGTAGAAAATTGTTGACATACAGGGCTAGGTGATATGCCAAATAATTGATTATTCAATATATAATCTCGTCTGTCCAGCGGTGACTATCAGAAATACTACGAAGATATGTACAGTGTAAGCGCCAAATAGGCGCTTACCTTACGATATCTTTATACAACTCCATGTAATCTCTAAACAGCACATCTTTATCAAATTTCATCGCCTGTTTCCGGCAATTTTCTCTTGTAATATTAGTATTCATTTCCAAAGAAAGTATGGCATTTTTTATTTCCTGGACATTCCCTTTTTCAACTACAATGCCACATTCTTCAGTGATACTTTCTGGGCTGCCACCGGTGTTAAAAGTAATCACAGGTGTACCACAGGCCAGAGCTTCCAGATTGGTGGTAGGGAAGTTATCTTCCAGTGTGGGATTGATAAATGCATAGGCATGGTTATACCATTCTACCAATTCAGCTTGGTTTGAGGTTCTGGTAATAGCAGTAATTATATCGGAATATTTTTTGCATATCATTTCCTGTTGTTTTTTTGAAACACCAATTAGAACAATATGGAATTCATCTTCCATCATTTCAGCTAATTCAAGGAAATAATCTAATCCCTTTCGACGATCCCATATATTTGCTACCCCCAGAAGGATTTTTTTATTTTTGTATTTCTCATCTGTAAGAAATGTATCTGTTGGTTTGAACAGATTCAAATCGATCCCATTGTGAATAACTTTAACAGGATATTCTTTTAAATACGAATCTTGAACCAGAGAAGCTAACCAGTGGCTGGGAGTGGTGATAATCATGTTTGGCACACCGATAAAAGCTTTTTTTTTGTTTTTATAATTTTGTCTACTGTTATCCTTGAAAAGTGAATAAGGATAATCACTCCGGTAAATAGGACAGTTATGGCATTGTGTTTTCCATTTATTACATCTTGCATAATCAAAATAGGCACACTGTCCGGTAAAAGGCCAACAATCATGAAGTGTCCATACAACCGGAATATCATGTTTCTTAATATAATCAAATAGTAGTCCCACATGGATGTAGAAACCATGTAGGTTATGGAGGTGAAGAACATCCGGTTTGATATTATCCAGCCAAAGTAGGAATTTTTTTGTGTTATTTTTAGAAGCAAAACCACTGTTGCCGCAGAAGAAATTGGAAAGAACGTGAATTCCAAAATCTAAAGTGTTACCAATCTTATAACTATTCACATCTTCAGGGGAGGAACCACGACCATAAGCAATGTATGGAGTATAATTTTCATTTTCTGCAATGTGATATAATGCTACAGCTATTTTTCCGGTACTTCCGGTACCATTCACAGTATTTATTTCTACGATTCTCATTCCTAACCTCTCATTAAATTGTAAATTAGAGCAAAATATGGTATAAATAACATTAATAAGGTTATTGTATCGTATTTGTAACGGAAAAAAAAGAAAAATATAAAGGAAAAGCTTTCATGTCAAAAGTAATCATCTTAATGTCTACCTATAATGGAGCATTGTACATAAAAGAACAGTTGGATAGTATCTTTCGTCAGAGTTATCAGAATTTTGAATTATGGATTCGGGACGATGGATCTAAAGATGATACTGTTGAAATTATCAAACAATATAAGAGTAAATTGGAGCTATCGCAGGCTGAGAAACTTACGTTAGTTTCGAACAATCTTGGCAATGTGGGGTATATGAAGAGTTTTTGGCATTTATTGCAGAATTGTCCTAAGGCAGATGCTTATGCTTTTTGTGATCAGGATGACGTATGGGAAGCTGACAAATTGGAAAGAGGCGTGCAACATCTTAAGAAAGAAGATGAAAAGATTCCTGTATTATATACTTCACGTTTTGCTTATTACTCCGGGGAAATGGAATTTCAGGAAGAAGGAATCAGATACCCTTATGAGGTTACTTTTGATAAAGTGGCATTTTATACTCCGGCATTTGGATTTACCATTATGATTAACGATACTTTACGGGAAAAAGCATTATCAGCAAAGGATTTAACAGACATTCCTCATGATGCTTGGTGCCTGAAGGTCGCGTCAGCTCTTGGTAAGGTTGTTTATGATGAGACTGTAACGGCTCGATACAGACGACATGGTTCTACAGTAACCCATGCTTCTGCATCAAAGTGGAGATTAATACGAGAATGGCTTAATAAGGATATTCTTCAGGGGAATCTGTGGGAACGGTATTGGTTTTTGAAACGGTTTGCAGAAGAGTATGGTGAAGAGTTAGAAGTTCGGGATAAAGAATTTATCAAACTCTTCAAGGAACAAAAATGCTCCTTGGTAACTAAGATTAAGAGAGTATGTTATGGTCATAGATTACGCCCTACATTAGGGGGAGAAATGGCATTAAGATTATGTTTTTTATTGGGGAAATAATTCTATGATTCGCGGGAAATTGTACTAAGGAGAACAGCATTGATAGGAGAATTACAGAAAGAGAATGGTAAGAAGGTATACAAATATAGAGAGCCTTCTCGAGCGGAGAAGTTTGAGTATTTAGCGAATATGTCAGACATTTTCGAGGATTATCTGGAAAGTCTTGGATTTGATAAAGATAAGGTATTTTTAGATTATAAACTTATTAATGAAGTTTTTATTCGTATAGATAAACGTAAAGAAAAGTAGGTGTGTTTGCATCTACTTCTTTTTCGTTTGGAAATAATGATGGGAAATACAGACTGTATGTTAAGGTACATTGCCAAGAGACAGTTATTTATGATAAACTAAGACCAGAGAATACTCGGAAGAGTAGAAGAAACAATAGGAGAATCAACATGAAATTAACCAAGAATAAATATACAATCATTCTTGTTCTTTTAATAGTATTACAGATAACAAATATCATCTTTTGGGGCGCTCAAAAAGAAGGATATCATATTGATGAGATTTTTTCTTATGGATTATCTAATGCATATTACGATCCTTTTCCTTTTTATCAGGACGAGGGTTATTTTATGGAGTGGCATGATGTAGAGTATTTTAAGGATTATGTAATGGTGTCTGATGACCACAGATTTGCCTATGATTCTGTATGGTATAATCAGTCGGAAGACGTACATCCGCCATTGTTTTACGCTATATTACATACGGTTTGTTCCATCTTTCCGGAAACCTTTTCTAATTGGTATGCCCTCTTTGTTAATATTGCATTTTCTATTTTAAATATTATTTTATTATATAGAATAGCTTGTTTTGTTTTCAAAGAGAAAAAGGAATGGGCATTATTGGTATGTACAGCTTACGGATTTTCTGCAGGTTGTGTTAGTAATGCCGTTTATATCAGAATGTACGTTATGGTAACTTTCTTTGTGTTGCTGTTTACCTTGTTGCATGCATATGTTTATGAAAAAGAGAAGTACAGGCTGTATTTTCCGCTTATTGCTATGACAACAATGTTTGGAACATTGACACATTATTATTTCTATGTGTTTGCTTTTTTTTTATCAGCTTTCTTCTGTCTGTATTTATTGTTTGGAAAGAAGTGGAAAGTATTGTGCGGTTATGTGATTTCCATGTTTGGTGGTATAGGTGCGTCTATCCTGGTTTTCCCCAGTGCATTGGAACATGTATTTAGTGGCTATCGTGGAACCGAGGCGGTAGATAATCTGGCAAACGGTAATTTGCTTGGAAAAATATCAGAATATGTTACGTATGTCAATTTGGAATTACTAGGCGGCTACTTAAGATACATTGTTTTGGTAATAGTAGTAGCAGTTGTTGGGTTTGTAATAAGAAATTGTATTAGTTTTAAGAAGATTAAAGATGAGGGAATTGCAGTTGAATATCATTTGCAGGGAAGGTTAAAATTAACAAAAGCGGAATATGTTAATGTCTCATTTTTCATTGCAGCAATAGCTTATGCGATACTTGTTGCTAGTATGTCAAGTATTTCTGCCAATCGATATATCTTTCCGGCATATCCCTTGATTGTATTATATCTGACTTGGTTTGCGTTCTTCTTGGTAAGATGTTTCATATCTAAGAAGCGTTACATCTTGGCAGCAGTAAGTATTCTGTGGGCGCTTATGTTGGTAGCTCAGTATAAGAATGGATATATTGATTACTTATATAAAGGCTATGCCGCGACACAGGAAACAGTGGCGCAATATTCGGATAGTGATGTGTTATATGTATCACAGGACGCTTTTCCTATTTATCGAGATATGATGTTTGTGGCGAAAGCAGAACGATTTATTCCGATTAGGACGTCTGAGTTGAGAAGTTCGCTACAGGAGATTGTTGAAGATATCAAAAGTTCTGATGTGATTATATATATATATAAAGAACACAATGATGAAGACGTGTTAAATATAATCTGTGAGGAACTTGGCTTTGAGGCTTTTGAATTTATTGCAGAAACATACCAATCCAGAGTATACTATGGATATTAAGAGGAATTAGTTGAGTGTTGAAGAAAAATGGAAAAGAAGAATTCAAAGCTCACATATTGTGAGATGTTAAAGACGAATATTAATGTTACCAATATGGCAGAAACATTGGAGTATTTAACACGGAATCTGGAAGAATTACGTGGGAAATATGTCTGTGTTTCCAATGTGCATACAGTAGTTATGTCTTATGAAAATGAAGAATACCGGAATATTCAAAACAGTGCGGCAATGGTTTTGCCGGATGGAAAACCTCTGTCTGTGGTAAGCCGATTGAGGGGATATAAAGAGGCACAGAAAGTATCCGGTCCGGATTTAATGCCGGAAATGTTTAAGTTGTCCGAAGAAAAGGGATATATCCATTATTTCTATGGGTCTACAGAAGAAACTTTAGAGAAGTTAAAAGAAGCTTTGTTAACCCGTTATTCGAAACTTAAAATTGCAGGAATGTATTCACCACCCTTTCGTCCTTTAACTAAGGAGGAAGATGAGGAAATAATCCGGCGGATAAATGATGCATCCCCGGATTTTATCTGGGTTGGTTTGGGAGCTCCTAAGCAGGAGCAGTGGATGTATGCTCACAGAGATAAATTGTGCGGAATTATGTTGGGCGTAGGAGCCGGATTTGATTTTCATGCGGGGACTGTAAAAAGAGCTCCAATATGGATGCAGAAATGTGGGTTAGAGTGGTTACATCGTTTGACCCAAGATCCCAAGCGGTTGTTTAAGAGATATGTGGTGACGAATACTAAGTTTTTGTGGTTAATATTAACAGGTAAATAGAAAAAGATTGACACCGGAATAAAGCCGTTTTATTATCAGTGTGTTTGAAGATTAGAGACAGAAGTTTTATTTAGAGAATAAAAGAAAGAGTAAAATATGTTATTTAATTCTTATATATTTATTTTGTTGTTTTTACCGTTAGTGGTAAGTGGATATTTTTTAATTAATAAATTGCAGGGAGAAAAAAAAGGAACCTTAGATTTATGGTGGATTTTTGCCATGTCGCTGTGGTTTTATGGTTATTCTGTTCCCAAGTATTTAGTGCTGATTCTATTTAGTGTTTTTGTAAATTTTTTTGTTTCCAAAAGAATATCTGCCAATAGAGAGTGTGAGAAAAAGAAAATTGCGAAAGCATGGATGATAACAGGAGTTGTATTCAATTTAGGATTATTATTTTACTTTAAATATTATGACTTTTTTATTTCCAATATGAATGTATTGTTGAAAGAGGATTGGGCGTTGAAAAATATTGCCCTACCTTTGGGAATCAGCTTTTTTACATTCCAACAGATTTCTTATATTGTAGATAGTTATAGAGATAAAGAAATCATTAAGTATAAATTTATTGAATATGCAGCATATGTGACTTTCTTCCCACAGTTGGTAGCAGGTCCTATTGTTATGCATTCAGAATTAATACCACAAATGAAAGATGAAGCTAAAAAGAAGATAAACTTTGATAATTTGAGTCAGGGTTTATATGCGCTGGCATTAGGACTTGGGAAAAAAGTCTTGCTGGCAGATACTCTTTCTAAGATAGTGACCTTTGGGTACGGAAATATTTCTTCTTTAAATGCAGCATCGGCTCTTGTGGTTATGGTGTCGTACTTCTTACAGATTTACTTTGATTTTAGCGGGTATTGTGATATGGCACTTGGTATGGCGAAGATGTTTAACATGGATTTACCAATTAACTTTAATTCCCCTTACAAGGCAAAGTCTGTGAATGGATTTTGGGATAGATGGCATCTGACCTTGTCCCGCTTTTTTATACAATATGTATATATTCCTCTGGGAGGAAGCAGAAAAGGTAAGGTGAGAACCTATGTTAACACTGCCATAGTTTTCCTTCTTAGTGGTATGTGGCATGGAGCCAATTGGACATTTTTCATATGGGGAATTACCCATGGTTTCTTTTCTATATGTGAAAAGATAATAGCAGCTATGTTAAAGAAAAGGAAAAAGGTGAAAAAGGAAATTGCTACTTGGGCAGACCGTACTTTAAAGATTGCTGTAGGGTTATTAGGATACATTTATATGTTTGTATTTAAGAACATTACATTAGTTATGTTTAGAGCTGAGTCGGTAGCGGACATAAAGGCAATGTATCATAGTTTAACCTTAAGAACCGGAGGAATTTCTGAGGCGATTACATCCAAAGTAAATGATTTGGTGGAAGTACGTTTGCTTGCACGATTAGGTTTTTTGAATCTGTTTGAAAGATATCCGGCATTGCCTTGTATTGTACTCTTGCTCGTTTTATTATTCGCAGTGTATTTTATGAAAAATACTCAGGAAAAAATGGCAAATAATCAATTTGGAGTAAAGCGAAGTTTGATTACAGTTTTCCTGATTGTTTGGTCTGTCATTTCCTTATCTGATGTAAGTGAATTTTTATATTTTAACTTCTAGTTTTGTATAGATGTGTAATAGTGAAAGGTTATAACATATGGAGAAACAAAAAAAGTGGTTCTTAGGTACGATGTTTGGATGTATCGCATGTTTGGGATTAATAGTGTTAGCTATGGTGGTTGTAGATCCTTATTTTCATTATCATGGCAAGGTTCCCGGAATTAGTTATCGTTTATATAATGAGCGCTACATTAATTCAGGGATTGCTGACAATTTTGAATACAATGCTGTCATTACGGGTAGTTCTATGAATCAGAATTTTAAGACTTCAACAGTAGATAAAATGTGGAGAACCAAAACGGTAAAAATGCCGTTTTCCGGTGGAGGATTTGAAGAAATAGGGCAGAATTTAGATAGAGCCTTTGCCAGTGGAAATGAAATTAAAGTAGTTTTGTGGGGACTGGATTATAACGGATTTTATCGCGATAGAAAATATCGAGCTTATGAGGACTATCCGGATTATTTGTATGACGAGAATCTTTTGAATGATGTTAACTATGTACTGAACAAAGAGTTAATATTCGAAGGTTTGGCAACAGACCTCTTAATGACTGTACAAGGGCAAGACAGTACTACCTTTGATGAATATGCTTCCTGGGATGCCGGACGCGGATGGGATAGTATTTCTTTGTTGTATACCAGGAGTGAAGAAATCACTCCCATGGGAGATGGAATTTTAAGCGAAAAAGAAGAATTTCTTGTGCGGGATAACATAGGTGCTAACATTGTGGAACTAACACAGAGATATCCGGACACACAATTTGTCTTCTTTTATGCACCATATAGTGCTGTATATTGGGAATCAATTTACAGGGATGGCACCTTATTAAGACAGTTAGAGTGTGAGCGGATTGTAACAGAAATGCTTTTAGAATGTGAAAATGTAACCTTATTTAATTTCCATAACAAAACAGATGTTACAGGGAACTTAGAGCTCTATCGTGATAAAGAACATTATGTTTTCGAAGTAAATGATATGATTTTGCAGTGGATTAATCAGGGCGAAGGCTTAGTTACAAAAGAGAATTATATGGACATAATTAATTGGGAAAAAGAATATTATATGAATTATGATTACGATAGTTTGTATGAGTAGGATTAATGATTTACTGTAGCTTTAAGAAAACCTTAATAAATTCATTCGTTAATTTAACAAATGATTGTCTATACTTAAAACCAGTAAAGAAAGACGGAGGGTTTTAGGATGAAAAAGATAAATGTTTACTTTATTGGCGAATGTATTATTATTGTGCTTCTACTTGCCGTTATTGGTTTGTTAATAAGTGATAGAGGTACCATGTCAGATGGTAGAATTGCACAGGCACAGGAGACTGCAGCTCAGGAGCAGGGTGCTGAAAATTATGAAGTAGTTGTGGAAAACGATGATAAGGCATTAGGATTACGGAAGATTACAGAAGTGATTTTGGGTGGGGCAACATCGGAAGCCGGAAATGATATTGTTGCCTCTGAAGAGGAACAAGAGCTGGTGATGGCGCCGGAAATCGAAGAGTATTCTTCTGTGTTAGACGGAAAGAAGATTGTGGTCTTTGGAGACAGTATTTGGAACGATTCCAGAGGAGAAGATGGGGTATCTGAACAATTAATGGCGATGACGGGAAGTACGGTATATAACTGTGCTATCGGAGGAACTTCTGCAGCATTGGTGGGAAATAATCCGGATGATATACGGGAATGGGATAATCAATCTTTTAATGGCATGGTATATGTAGCTAATAATGTAGTTTCAGCCAGACAGGTAATGGGAGATACGGAAGCTTACGAAGTAATAGAACAGGTGGATTTCAATGCAGTAGATTATATTTTAGTTTCTTATGGATTAAATGATTTCTTTTCCGAGGTACCGGTGTATCCGGAAGCCTATTATGATATTAACAGTTACGTTGGTGCCTTAAGAAATGGAATATTGCATTTAAGAGAGCATTATCCACAGGCCCAGATTGTGTTAGTGACACCAACATATTCCCAGTTGTTTGAAAGCGAAAGAGAGTATCGTATTGGGGATTATGTGGAGGCTATGAGAGGTGTATCTGTTGAAATGAATACCGGATTAGCGGATATGTTCCATGTTATGGGCGAGGATGCGGACAGCCGTATTGAACATTTGGATGATGGTGTACATTTATCTGCGGAAGGAAGAACTATCTATGCTCAGGGGATTGCCTGGTATTTAACCGAAATTGAAAATGCAAAACAGCAGACACAGTAGATAAAATGTAAGATACAGTACAATGAGGAGAATGGAAAATAGAATGGAAAAAAAATACAGGCATGAATATAAGTATATCTGTAATAGTTTGCAAAATGCCATTCTGAAAATGAGAGCAAAAGGATTGTTACGTCCGGATAGTCACGCAGGAATTGAAGGGTTTTACGATATCAGAAGTCTTTATTTTGATACTCCGGACAATCAATGCTATCAGGAAAATGAAGATGGTTGCGACAAAAGAGATAAATATAGAATACGAATATATAATGCAGATGCCCGAAAAATTGTGCTGGAGAAAAAAAGTAAAGAAAGGCAGATGACCTCAAAAGTCTCCTGTCAAATTAGTGAAGAAATATGTAGAAGATTAATGAAAAATGAGCGCGTGCAAATCGGAGAAGATATGCCCGCGCTTCAAAAAGAATTACTGTTGGAAATGCAGACAAAAGCAATGCGCCCAACGGTTATTGTAGAATACCGGAGATTTCCCTTTGTTGAAAAAAATGGAAATGTAAGAATTACCTTTGACGAAAATATTAGTTCATCTGATGATATTCAGAATTTTCTGGAGAAAAGAATTGCCACACGGCCTATTTTAGAAAAAGGACAAAGTATTATAGAAGTAAAATGGGATGCATTTCTTCTTTCTTACATTAAGGAGCATATGCAATTAGAGACCTTACAATGGACAAGTTTTTCAAAATATTATTTATGTAGAAAATACAATACTCATGGAGGAATTTAAATATGAATTTTGCAGATATTTTCAAATCAACATTTTTACAGGGATATTCGTCTAACGGTCTGACAACAAAATCAATTTTAATGGTGGCGATTGTTACGGCACTTGTTTCTTTTTACATTTTTATTGCCTATCGCTTTGTGAATAAAAAGGCTTTTTATAATAAAAGCTTTAATACATCCCTTCTGGCATTAGGAATTATTACATCAGCGATTATTCTTACAATCCAGTCAAATATTGTAATTTCTTTAGGTATGGTTGGTGCATTATCCATTGTACGTTTCCGTACAGCAGTGAAAGACCCCATGGATCTTGTATTTTTGTTTTGGTCCATTAGTGCAGGGATTATGTGCGGAGCCAGTTGTTTTGGGATTGCCATTGTATATTCAGCCATAGTGACTATAGGAATTCTGGTAGCAGAGTGGTTGCCGGTGGCAAAGGCTCCTCAGATTTTATTGGTTAATTCCGATTGTCACTCAAATGAAAAACAAATAATGGAAGTGGTAGGGGAGTATTGCTCTTTGTATAAAGTAAAAGCGAGAAATTTGACAAAAGATCACTTGGATATGGCAATTGAAGTAAAAGTAAAGGGCGAAACTGAATTAGTAAACCGTCTTATTGAATTGGAAAATGTCACATCTGCATCGTTGGTTTCTCATAATGGAGAGGTGACTTTTTAAAAGGAACAGGATGTTTTGAGACTACATAATTAAGGAAAAGAATCCGGATTGGGGAGAATGTTATATGAAGCGAATTGCCATGTTACTCTTTTCCGTGCTACTGATAGGTATTGTTGTTTTAGATAAAGATACTAAGGAACCGGGAAAAGAGTTAGGAGTGGAAGTACTTTCTCAGGAAGAAATAGATTCTTTGTGTTTGGAAAAAGAGTTTGCAGGTTTTGAAACGGATGTACAATTTGAAGAACAGGAATTGGGATATGACGAAGCCCAGAATATGCTTTTGATTCCTCAAAAATTGGAGGAGAAGTATTTTCATGGAAAGTTGCAGTGTGCGGAAGGAAAACTTGTTTTTCTGGCGGATGAATTGTGGAATGATAAGGCTGGTGCCATGTCATCCAATCATGTATTCCGATTGTTTCGTATTGGGGAAGAAAAGTATTGGATGTATAATGTTTATTTCACCGGTATGCCCGTGGCGAATTTGAGTACTGTAAATGTTTCTGAAGAAGAGGAGCATTATGGAACTATATGGATATATGACCAGTATAGTGATAGCCATAGATATCAGGAAGGTAATTGTAAATTTCGGCTACGTGGAGCCAGTAGCCTTGCATTTCCGAAACACAGTTATAAAGTTACTTTTACAGATAAGCAATATTCTTTGTTAGGCATGCGTAAAGATGATGACTGGATGTTACACTCGTTATATGATGATGAAGGTTTAATACACAACAAGATATCCTATGATTTGTGGAAGCAAATAGCACAGAGTAACCATGTAGCCAATGACGAAGGAATATCCATGGAATTCGTAGAGTTGTTTGTGGATAACGAATATTTGGGTGTGTATGGCCTGTCAGAAAGAATTGATAAAAAAGCATTAGGATTAAATGAAAAGGATATTCTGTATAAAGGTGTAGATATTAAAGATATTGGGGAAGATGATTTTTATCTTGAACTGACAGAAGATATGACTCCAACTTTTGAATTAAAATATCCACAAACTTTTACAAAAGAGCATTGGGAACCGCTGAAAAATTGGTATTATGGGTTGAATGAAAAGCAAATTATCGATTATGAGGAAGCAACAAAGATACTGAATATGGAAAATGCCATTGATTATCAGTTGTTTTTGAATTTTATCAGTGGTGGAGATAACATAAGAAAGAATACTTACTATTGGGCAGATTATCAAAGTGATGATACCTATCAGATTGTAAAAATTCCTTGGGATTTAAATATGACCTGGGGAAATGGCTGGTATACGGAACATAAATATCATTTTAATATGTATCAGGAAAAATACATTGACGTAATATGGGCTACGCAGAAAGATATGGAGTATCTATATGAATTGAATTCCGATGATATGAATAAGAAAATGTATGCCAGATGGAAGGAATTAAGAGAACGTATTATTACGGAAGAAAATATATATGCTATGTTGGATTCGCAATTTAATTATATTCATTCCTCCGGTTCGTATATAAGAGATTGTTTGTTTTGGGGAAGCAGAGAGGAATATTGGTCAGACAGTTATATCTATGACTATACCCGTAGGAAGATTGAATCAATGGATAAATATATGGAGAGTATAAAATAAATAAAATGAGCTTATCTTAGGTGAAGATAAGCTCATTTTTCATGGTAATTTGTGGATTTTGATTGTCCAAAGTTAAGTTATGTATTATAATTTAGTAGTAAAAATACGTCATGGAGAAAGTAAAATGGACAAAATAGCAGTTTTGATACCTTGTTACAATGAAGAAAAGACAATCGCGAAAGTAGTGGCTGATGCGAAAGCAGCATTACCGGAAGCTGTTGTATACGTATATGATAATAATTCCAAAGACAGAACCGTGGAGTTGGCGAAAAAAGCAGGGGCTATAGTTCGCTATGAATATATGCAGGGAAAGGGCAATGTAATCAGAAGAATGTTCCGTGAAATAGATGCCCACTGTTATATAATGGTGGATGGAGATGACACCTATCCTATGGAATATGCCGGTGAAATGGTGGATAAAGTATTGCATCATAATGCGGATATGGTAGTGGGAGATCGTTTGTCTACCACATATTTCACAGAGAATAAGAGACCGTTCCATAACTTCGGGAACTCTTTGGTCCGTGGAAGTATTAATCTTTTATTTAAAAGTGAAATTAAGGACATTATGACCGGTTACAGAGCTTTTAGCTACCAGTTTGTTAAAACATTTCCTGTAATGTCTAAGGGATTTGAAATTGAAACAGAAATGACTATTCATGCAGTAAACAATAACATGCAGGTAGAAAATGTTCTGGTAGACTACCGTGACCGACCGGAAGGCAGTGAGTCTAAATTAAACACCTACTCTGATGGAATAAAGGTATTATTAACCATTGCCAGATTGTTTAGAGAATATAAACCGTTACCGTTCTTTGGAATAGTATCGTTATTGCTGATGTTATTGGCGGCAATTTTCTTTATTCCGGTATTTATGGAATTTGTGAAGACCGGTTTGGTGATGAAATTCCCGACTTTAATTGTGTGTGGTTTTGTGGTATTGGCAGCAATCCAATCATTCTTCTCGGGGTTAATCCTGAACAATATTGTGCAGCGTGACCGCAAGAATTTCGAGATGGATTTAAATCGTGTTTACAGTGAATTTGTAAGTAAAAATAATCGTTAGGTAATGATAATAGAATTCCTTTTGAGAAAGGATTGTTGTAAGTTTGAAAGACAAAAAGTTAAAAAGAGTAATGATATTCAGTACCCTGATGATTGCTTCCTTGGTTTTGTTGTTGATATTACCTTTAGGGCATGATTTGTGGTTTCATATATATAGAATAGGCACCATGGCATCTCAATTAAAAAAAGAGCCATGGAGAATTCCTATCAGAATGTTGGCTGACAGCTTTAATGGATATGGATACGGGGCAGCCTTGTACTATGGAGATTTGTTTTTATACATTCCTGCGGTTTTGGTATGCCTTGGGTTGAATGAAGTAATGTCATATAAGCTTTTCGTGGTAATGATTTTGTGGGGGACTTTTGGAATCGCTTATTATTCGGTCCGTCTTTTGAATAAAAGAGAAGATATTTGTTTGTATTTTGCGTACATCTATACGTTTTCTGCCGGCTGTTTATCGAATTTATGTATTCGAAGCTCTGTGGGAGAATCTTTGGCACTGATGTGTTTACCATTAGTGGTCGGTTCTTTTGTTAATATAATATATGGTGAAAAGAGAAGAAAAAATTGGTTGTTATTGGCAGTGTCCATGTCGGGAATAGCACTGTCTCATATGTTAACATTATTATTAACAACTTTTGTATTGTGTATCTGGTGTTTGATAGAGATAAAAGAAGTGCTTGTTGGAAAAAAAGTGCTTGAGATTCTTAAAGCGGCAGCTCTTATGATAGGTCTTTCGGCAAGCTTTTTGTTCCCTATGTTTGAACAGATGTTGTACCAAAAGGTACAGACACCGGGGAATAACGATTTCCAGAAACAGGCCTTTATGGAATATTCCGTTGATTGGATAGATTACTTAATTCCTTATGAAGTGAAAAAAATTCTGGTATCGTTGTTTTCACTTTCCTGGGATATTGAATATTGGCATCCGGGTGCTATAGGATTGTTTGTGATATTGCTAATTGTTACAGGAATTGTTGTTAAACCAAGATTTAACAAAAAACAAATGGTTGTAGCAGTAAGTTCTATTGTGTGTTTACTTTTACTGGCGGTAAAGCCCGCCATGAACATTGCAAAAGAATTTATGGCTTTTACACAGTTTCCTTGGAGAATCTTGCCTCTGATTACTTTAGGGCTTAGCTTTTGCGGAATTTGGACCATAGAGAATGCAGGATGTGATTCTAAAATCCAAACAAGGGTGCAATGGACAATGTTGATAGGAACATTGTTAATTGCCGGTATGGTTGTTGGCCCACGATATGCATATCAGGTATATGTACAGTGGGATGATTATGCGTATGTACGGGAAAATAATCCGGAATTTTACCATAAATATCAGATTCGTTATGATAAAAATGCTGCAGATGCATTGTATCTCCCTGAGGGGGTGTCGTTCTATATGTATACGGACCGTGGCGAAATAGTAGTCGCTAACAGGGAAGGCATCCGATATCAATGGAGAAGGGAAAAGGATGAGATTAAGATTAGCATAGAAGAGAATCCCTCAGTGGATGGAGTATTGGAATTGCCTTTGTATATGTATAAAGGATATGTGGCCGAAAGCGGAACTGGGGAGTTTTTGCCGGTTGTTAAAAGTGAAAATGGACTTGTTAGTGTAGAAATAGAAGATTTTATAGGAGATATTCGGGTGTGGTATCGGGGGACCATGATACAGAAGATATCTGATATGATTACCTTTTTGTCCATACTCTTATCTTTATGGGTATGGCGGAAGCAAGGAGAAAAGAAAATATGAGAAAGATTGCAGTAGCAGGAACAGGATATGTAGGCTTGGTTGCCGGTGTATGTTTCGCGGAAGTGGGACATGATGTTACCTGCGTGGATGTGGATGAAAAGAAAGTCAAATTAATGGAGAGCGGTGTTTCTCCGATTTATGAAGATGGACTGGAAGAATTAATGAAAAAGAACAATGCTACAGGGCGTCTTCGCTATACTACAGATTATAAGGCTGCATATAAAGAAGCGGATGTTATTTTTATTGGCGTGGGTACTCCGGAAATGCCGGATGGAAGTGCTAACTTAAGCTATATAGCAACCGTTTGTCGTCAGATTGCAGAATCTGTGGAAAAAGATTGTTTGGTAGTGGTAAAATCTACAGTTCCTATTGGTACTAACGATAAAGTGGAGCAATTTATCCATGATTTTTTAATCAGAGATGTGAAGATTGAAGTAGCATCTAACCCGGAATTCCTGGCACAAGGGACTGCAGTAAGGGATACACTTCATGCAGCCAGAATTATTATTGGTACAGAAAGTAAAGAAGCTGAAAAATTGTTAATGGAAATATATGAGCCATTTAATATTCCGATTGTGTCTGTAAAGAGACGTTCTGCGGAAATGATTAAGTATGCCTGCAACGATTTTCTTGCGCTGAAGATTTCTTATATGAATGATATTGCCAACCTTTGCGAATTGGTGGGAGCGGATATTGAAGATGTGGCAAAGGGAATGAGCTACGATGAGAGAATAGGTGCTCGATTCTTAAATGCCGGTATTGGTTTTGGTGGAAGTTGTTTCCCGAAGGATACCAAAGCATTGAAGTTTTTGGCGAAACAATATGGCTACGAATTAAAGACAGTAGAAGCTTGTGTGGATGTAAATACCCGTCAGAAAACCCGTCTTTTTGAAAAGGCGAAATCCAGAATGATTACCTTTGATGGACTAAAAGTTGCAGTGCTGGGACTTACTTTTAAAGCGGGAACCGACGATTTAAGAGAAGCACCGTCAGCAGAAAATATCAAATTGTTATTGGAACAGGGAGCAGATATTTATGCGTATGATCCTGTAGGTGTTCCAAGAGCTAAATTGCAGTTCCCGGAAGGACATATTGGCAGAGGTCAGATGCATTATGTAAGTACTCCTGAAGAAGCATTGCAGGATGCTGCTATTTGCTTTGTGTTCACTGAATGGGGAGAAATAAAAGCGGTAAAACCCGAAGACTATAAGAAGTATATGAGAATTCCGTTAGTGTATGATGGAAGAAATCTTTATACAACGGAAGATATGAAAAATGCCGGAGTAGAGTATTATAGTATAGGGCGTTAATAATATATGTATTTAAAATTAAATGTAAATTATATATTTGCAATTACTTGGGGTTCCGGAGATGAACTATGATAGGCAGGATAAGAGGAAGTATGAAAGTATTAGACGTTAATAAAACATATTTTATTACCGGTGGAGCAGGGTTTATAGGATTTTTTTTATCAAAATCTTTATTGGATAAAGGGGCAAAGGTTATCGGTTTTGATAATATGAATGATTATTACGAAGTGTCCTTAAAGGAAGACCGCCTTGCTATCTTAAAAAAGTATGATAATTTTACTTTTATCAAGGGGGATTTGGCAAATAAGGAAGAGGTTTTTGATGTATTTGAAACCTATAAACCTGAAATTGTGGTAAATCTTGGTGCACAGGCTGGAGTCCGTTATAGTATTGATAATCCGGATGCTTATATGCAGTCTAATATGATGGGATTTTTTCATATTTTAGAGGGATGCCGTAACTATCTGGTAGAGCACTTGGTGTATGCATCTTCCAGTTCTGTATACGGAGCCAATGATAAGATTCCGTTTTCTACCTCGGATCAGGTGGACAGACCGGTAAGTTTGTATGCGGCAACAAAGAAATCTAATGAGTTAATGGCTCATGCCTATAGTAAATTGTATAAGATTCCTTTGACAGGACTTCGTTTCTTCACGGTGTATGGTCCTATGGGAAGACCGGATATGGCTTATTTTAAATTTGCGAAGAAGATTATGAATGGGGAACCTATTCAGATATATAATAATGGTGATATGTACCGTGATTTTACTTATGTGGACGATATTGTAAAGGGGATTGAGAATCTGCTCTGTAATCCTCCGGCCGAAGATGCTAACGGAGCATATTATAAGATTTATAATATTGGAAACAATAAGCCGGAAAAATTAATGGATTATATTGCTACTTTAGAAAAATGTTTGGGAAAAGAAGCAAAAAAAGAATTCTTTCCAATGCAGCCGGGAGATGTATACCAGACTTATGCGGATGTAACAGATTTGATGGAAGATTTTGGATTTAAACCAAGTACCACTATTCAAGAAGGGTTATCTAAATTCGCAGAATGGTTTAAGGAATATTATCATTATGAATAATTTATTAGGGATAAAAAGATATGTTATTTAACTCATATATATTTATATTTCTATTTTTACCATTATGTTTAATTGGATTTTATATTTTACAAAATAGACAAGCCACCCTGGCAAAGGTGTGGCTTACTTGTTTTTCCCTATGGTTCTACGGGTATTTTAATCGAAGCTATTTGCTGATTATGATATGTAGTATCTTAGGGAATTATTTGATTCATAGGTGGATTGTTACGACAAACAGCAGAAAAATTTTGATAACAGGCGTTATCTTGAACCTTGCGGTATTATTTTACTTCAAGTATCTTGACTTCTTTATAGATAATGTAAATGTATTCTTTGGAAGTAGTTTTCCGTTAAAGTATATCCTGCTTCCTCTGGGAATCAGTTTCTTTACCTTCCAGCAGATTTCTTTTTTGGTAGATACCTATCGTGGAGAGCTGGATGGAGTTGCCTTTATCGACTATGCACTTTTTGTATCTTTCTTCCCGCAATTAATTGCAGGACCCATTGTGGTACATGAAGAGATGATTCCCCAGTTTAACAGAATAGGGAATGATGACCGTAGTAAAGAAGAAAAGGCGAAGATTTTCGCCAAGGGTGTTTATGTATTTGTTCTGGGATTGGCTAAGAAAGTATTGATTGCAGATACCTTTGGAATTGCAGTGGATTTTGCTTACAGTAATGTGAATGGCATCAATGGTTTTGAAAGTTTATTTACGATTTTATTTTATTCTTTACAACTATATTTCGATTTCAGCGGATATTGTGATATGGCTAAGGGGATTGCCGGTATGTTTGGCATGCGTATTGCAAATAACTTTAATTCACCCTATAAAGCTATCAACATTGTAGATTTTTGGAAACGTTGGCATATTACTTTGAGTCGTTTCTTTACCAAGAACATTTATATTCCTTTAGGTGGAAACCGCAGGGGAGAAGGAAGAATGTATCTGAATTATCTGATTGTATTCTTCTTAAGTGGTCTCTGGCATGGAGCCGGGTGGAACTTTATTCTTTGGGGAATGATGCATGGAGTTTTATATGTAATAACTAAGTGGTGGATAATAAAAAGAAAAACACATGTTATTAAAAGTGCTGTATTGGACTCTGATAGTACAACATTAGCCGGAAGTAGAATCTTAAAAGCAACAGCATGCTTTCTTACTTTCATATATGTGAGTATTGCCTGGGTATATTTCCGTGCTTCTGATGTAGCGCAAGCCAACACATTGTTAATGAATATTTTTACAAAAGAGTGGGCACTTCCGGGAAGTGGTTTTACGGAAGCTTTTAATCTGGGAGAATTTTGGTATGTGTTAAAGATTCTGAAAGTAGCGGCGTTACCATATGCGGAATATTATATCATGATTTTATTTTCTGCATTTGCGGTTGCAATTACCTTCTTTGGTAAAAATATTGATGAGTTGGCAGAAAAGTTTAAACCGACAGTGGTGAGTGCTGTGATAACAGCGGTTTTATTTGTATGGTGCGTGGTGTCCTTGTCCGGAGTTAGCACATTTTTGTATTTTAATTTCTAGAAGAAAGGAGGATAACCATGAAGCAGTTAAAAGTCTGGCTACTTACATTTTGCATAATAGCGGTTTTAGGATTAGGGGCAGTGGCAGGACTGGTCTTTTTGGTAGATCCTTTTTTTCAATATCATAAGCCGTTGCAGGGATTTCCTTACATTGTAGATCATCAAATGAACATGAATCCCGGATTGGCTAAGAATATGGATTACGACAGTATTTTACTGGGGTCATCCATGACAGTCAGCTTTAATACGGACTGGTTTGAGGAAATCTGTGGACTTAAGACTCAGAAATTAAGTTATAACGGAGCCTACCCTAAGGATCAGGCCAATATTATGGATATTGTTTTTGAGAATAAAGGAGATTCCATAAAGAGGGTTTTCTTGGGGATTGACGAGTTGAATTATTCCGGAGACATTGAGCAGACCAAATTTCCAATACCGGAATATTTGTATGACAATAATTATTTTAATGATGTGAAATATTTGTTTAATAAGGAAGTGGTTTTAGATTATATCTTGCGGGCAGCAGCAGATCCTAAGGATAAGTCTGATTGGAATATGATTTATAAGCCTTGGTGGCAGGATGAACACTATCAGAAGGTATCTGTTTTAATGTATTATGAGCCGGCACCTATCGCTGAGAATCCACCGGATACGCAGGTATTTATTGATAGAATTGCAGCTAATTTGGATGTGAATATTATTCCTTATATAGAAGAACATCCGGAAACTACATTTACTATATTTTATCCTCCTTACAGTATTTTGTATTGGAATGACGTTTGCAGAGGCAAAGAATTGGAAACGGTAATCGAAAAGTACAGATATATGTCTGAAAGATTATTGGAGTATGACAATGTGGAACTTTTCTTTTTCCAAAATAGGGAAGAGATTATTTGCAATTTAAACAATTATGCGGATTATACCCATTATCATGGAAGAATTTGCAAATATATGGTAGAATGTTTTCAGAATGACGAATGTCAGGTGACGCTAGAGAATTTAGAAGAGGAATTAGACGTATTATACCGGTTGGCAGCTGATTATGATTATGAAGCTATTTTTGATGATTGGTATAACTAGGAAAAAATATGCTGATTTTATTGTTGATTTTGGCACCCTTTGGAACAGGGTTAATTATAAATAGATATATGGATGAGGAAAACAGAAGTTTGGGGGTGACTTATGTTGCCGGATTTCTGACCTTGCTTGCAAGTTTTCAATTAATTGCAGTTCCGGTTGTTTTTATGGATCCATGGGGGTTTGAAACAGTAGTGGACATATTTACAGTAGTAACCACCTTGTTTACCGGGATGGGAATTATAGTAACCATGCATTATTGGCGAAGGGTTGGGAAGATATTTCACAAGCAGCCAAGGTGGATGGAAAGAAGCAGGCTGGAACAGGTTCAGTGGATTCTGGTGTTTGTATTGATTGGATTACAGTTATTTATGGCGATAACTCATGCTTCTTTTGACGGGGATGATGCATTTTATGTGGTGCAGTCGGTAATTACCGATGAAACCAATACCTTATACCGGATTCTTCCTTATACAGGAGGAAGTACCAGACTGGATATGCGTCATGCAATGGCGGTTTTTCCGTTGTGGATTGCCTACATTGCCAGAATGACAGATATTCACGCAACTATAATAAGCCACACGGTGTTGCCTGTTTTTTTAATTCCTCTTACCTATACTATTTATTATGAAATTGGGAAAAAACTATTTAAAGAAAAGGCAGAACAACTTCCTTCTTACATGATTTTTGTATGTCTGCTTCAGATTTTTGGTAATGTATCCGTTTATAATAATGCTACATTTCTTTTGATGCGAACTTGGCAGGGAAAATCTATGCTGGCCAATGTAGTGATTCCGGGTATCTTTATGATATTGTTATGGCTTTTTGAGGGAGAACCGGAAAAAAGAAGTCAGCGTGGCGGTATGTGGTTTTTGCTTTTTATGATTAACATTGCGGCAGCTATGATGAGCACAGCCAGTGTGTTCCTGAATAGTTTTTTGATAGCGGTTATGGCAGTGGTGTTCAGTCTACAGGAGAAAAATGTAAAAATTATGTTAAAAATGGCGATTTGTTGCATTCCCTGTGTAGTGTATGCATTGCTGTATGTTTTGCTATAAGGGGGCTGCGGTATGAGAGATATATTAGAAATATTTCAGGGATTTACCGGAAGCGGTTTTTTTACCATTCTGTATTTGCTGACTTTACTGTATTTATGGACTGCGGAAAAAAATCCTACTTTTAGGTCGATTTTTGTATATGGAGCAAGTATTATCCAGATTTTGTTTTTTTTACCTGTGTTTTTTTACGGCTATCAGTTGTTGGACAAAGGAACCTATTACCGTATTCTTTGGATTTTACCCATGACAATAACTATTGCTTATGCAACGGTAAAGATTTTGGGAAGATATCCTATTGGGAGTATTGTGATAGGGGCAGTTATGATCGTAGTCTGTGGGCAGTGCGTGTATAATAATGTATATATATCACCTGCAGAAAATGTCTATCATATTCCACAGGAAGCGATAGATGTGTGTGACATTATTATGCCTGAAGAAAATGAAGAAAGGGTAAAGGGAGTGTTTCCTGATGACTTGATTCATTTTGTAAGACAGTATACGGACAGAATTAATATGGCATATGGGAGAGATTACCTGGCTCCGGATTGGATTTATGGGGATCATCCAATAAGAAAAGTCATGAATCAGGAAGAAATTCGAATTTCTGAGTTAGTAAGGCTTGCAACGGAAGAGAAATGTCAGTATATTATATTAGAGAAGAAGAAAAAAATCGTTGGAGATTTCGAAAGACTCAAGGTATTTAAAATTGGTGAAACAACCAATTATGATATTTATCGGAATTATCAGGTGGATATCGAAAATATAAAGTAAACTAATTATATTATTACAACGGAGGGAAAGACATTATGACAAAGGCAGAAATCTTGAAAAAAGAGATTTTGACACAGTATCGTAGTTTACGTCAGTTCGCAATTGAAATGGAGATTCCATACAGTACATTAGTTACTGCATTGGAAAGAGGAATTGAAGGGATGGCATACGGAACTGTAATCAGAATGTGTGGTAAGCTTAACTTAAATCCTGTTGATTTTACATCTTTAGAACGTGATACTACTATTAGTGAACAGTTATTAGAAAACAGAGTTATGCAGTACTATGTGAAATTAAATCAGGAAGGCCGTGATAAAGTTCTTGGAATCATGGAAGATTATTCTGAAATCAGCAAATACAAAGAAAAATAGAATAAGGTTATTGTATTATGAGTGTGAGAGAGGTTGTTGCAGATGTAACTGCAATAACCTTTTTTGTTGTCGGGGGCTTATTTTTTCTTGTTTTTCGGGAGCAAAAGTTGTATCATTAAAGTATGAAAGTGGGTTTTTATACCCTTGCGGATATATTGAAAAGGGAGGAGGAGCAATATGGCTAATGCAATTATGTCTACTATATACAATCATTATATGACAACTTATTCGCCCAGAAAAAGTGATGCCAGACTGGACAGTCATAACAAAAGCGAGTTAAAAACTATTTGTAGTAAAATAGCCAAATTGAATAAAGAAGCTCCTTTGTACCTATATGACCGTGGTGAAGCAACTACTTCCTTTGCGCTGTCATTAAAAGAAAATACAAGACAGTTACAACGGACGATTTTGAATACTACCGGCAGTAAAGAGAATGATTTGTTCAAAAACAAGGTGGCATTTTCCACGGATGAAGATGTGGTTTCCGTAAAATATATCGGAGAGAATGATAGTGCTTCGGAAGAAAGTGATTCTTACGAAGTGGAAGTGCAAAATCTTGCATCTTCTCAGGTAAACATAGGTTATTCACTTCCGAATCAGGAAAAAAGTTTGAAGCCGGGTACTTATTCCTTTGATGTAAGTTCCAATAATATTGCATATGAATTTCAATTTACAGTGAGTGAAGAGGATACCAATATCGATGTGCAGAACAAGCTGGCGCGTTTGTTTAATCATGCTAATATTGGTTTGGACGCATCGATTACGGATGATACACCTGATTCTTCCAGCTTGAGAATTGAATCTGCAAAGACAGGAGATGGGGAACCACCGGGGACTCCATTATTCAGTATCCATAACAGTAATAAGAATGCAGATGTAGATGTGGTGGAAGTTTTGGGAATAGACTATATTGCCCGCAATGCTTCTGATGCCCATTTTACGGTTAATGGGCAGGAACATAGTACCGCGTCGAATCAGTTTACAATTAATAAAGTATTTGAGTTGACTTTAAAAGGGGTTAGTTCTGATTTCGGAGAGCCGGTAACCATTGGATTAAAAACCAACATCGATTCTTTGAAAGATAATATTTATAATCTGATTAGCGGATATAATACCTTCCTTCAGGCTGTTGATGAATATAAGATACTTACTTCTTCTAACAAATTAAGTTTTGAAACCAAAAGTGTTGCCAAATTATATCGTAATGAATTAGATGCTATTGGGATCAATATTACGGAAAATGGTTCTCTTTCTATTGATGATAGTTTACTGACACAGACAGCAGAAAGTGAAGAAGCTTATGATTTGTTGTCACCATTAAAAGAATTTTCTTCATCTCTGTTTAATAAAGGAGAGGAGATATCAAGAGATCCTCTGAATTATGCAAATCAGCGAATTGTGGCATATAAGAATCCGGGTAAGAGTTTTACATCGCCTTATGCCATCAGTAGTTACAGCGGGTTGTTGTTTAATTATTATTGTTAGAGACTTTCGAGGGGGAGAATCATGGTCTTTAATTCTGTAGATTTTTTGTTGTTTTTTCCGGCAGTATGCTTTCTGTATTATGTATTGCCGATAAAGGTAAGATATCTTTGGTTATTAGCAGCCAGTTATTATTTTTGTGTTTGTTGGGGCATAAAATTTGCAGGATGGTTGTTTGCGACCACAGTGATAACTTATCTCTGTGGTAGGGTTTTAGATAATGTTAAGAATCTGAAAACAGAAAAAAGTAAGATAATAAAATATAAAAAAATATGTTTGGTATGCGGAATAACTATAAGTTTGTCAATGTTATTTTTCTTTAAATATTTCAATTTCTTTGGACAGGCTATAGAGGGAGTATTGAACAAAATAAGTATTAAAGTGGTTGTTCCGAAGGTAAGTGTATTGTTACCGGTGGGAATGTCATTTTATATCTTTCAGGGAATTGGTTATCTGATAGATATTTACAGGGAAGAGATAGCGGCAGAAAAGAATTTTTTTAAATATGCTCTATATCTTTCCTTTTTTCCGCGTTTGATTTCCGGACCTATTGAACGTTCCAAAAACTTGTTGGAACAGATTCAGCAGCCGGTAAAATTTGATGTGGAAAAGATACGGAGAGGTTTGCTTACTTTTGCCTGGGGGTTGTTTTTGAAGTTGGCAGTTGCTGACCGCATTGCCAATGTTATTAATCCTGTATTTGACAACTATGGTGACTATCATGCTATGAGTTATCTGGTAGTTGTTGTGATGTATGCATTTCAGGTGTATTTTGATTTTGAAGGATATTCCCTTATGGCAATAGGAAGTGCGGGGATTTTAGGATATGGTCTGAAATCTAACTTTGCATCTCCTTATTTTTCTTCCAGTATTCAGGAATTTTGGAGAAGATGGCATATCTCACTGACTTCCTGGTTTAGAGATTATCTCTATATTCCTCTGGGCGGTAATCGAAAAGGAAAAGTACGCAAGCACCTTAATACCATGATTGTATTCTTAACTTCCGGTTTATGGCATGGAGCCGGTTGGAATTTCATTATCTGGGGTGGTTTAAACGGATTTTATATAGTATTTCAGGACTTGACTAAGAAATGGCGTGAAAAAGTATATGAAAAATTCGGCATAGATACCAATGGTGTTTTGTTCAAATGCTGTGCCGGACTTGTTACCTTTCTATTGGTGGATTTTGCATGGCTGTTTTTTAGGGTGGAAACCTTTGGAAAAGTGGCGGACATGCTTGGAATGATGATTAAAAATGTTGAAGTTGGTAAATTTTTTGAGATTGCTTTTTGGGGAGAAATTGTAACAGCAGAGAATTTGGTGTTAATTACAGTATTGGTCGCGTGTGCCTTTGGGGTGGATTATTTAAGATATAAAAATATAGATGTTGTGGGGTATGTATTTAAGCAACCATGGATAGTGAGATGGATGCTGTATTACGCATTGCTTTTTACAATTGTTTTTCTAGGGGCTTATGGAGAAGGATATGAGCAAACGCAGTTTATCTATTTTCAGTTTTAATAAGAACATTGTATTCGTGATTAAAGCAATATTTTTGTTTTTAAGTATTTTGCTTTTTTTATGTTTTATGAATGCAAGATTTGATGATGAATATTGTGCTTCTTTGACAGATAAAGTTGAGCGGTTGAAAGGTCTTGAAGGGCCCAAACTTGTTCTGATAGGAGATTCCAATTTGTCTTTTGGAATAGATTCTGCACAGTTGGAAGAGGCGACAATGAGACCGGTAGTGAATATGGGATTACATGCCGGGATAGGAAATGTGTTTCACGAAAATATGGCAAAACTAAATGTGGTTCCGGGAGATGTTTACATATATGCGCCGTCTTCTTTTGACGGATATAATGGAATTACAGATTCTGTGTTAGTTTGGACTGCAGTGCGGAATGATTTTGAAGTGTTGGGGTTGGTTCCGAAGCATGACAGATGGAGAGTGGTAAAGAAGTATCCTACTTTTTTGAAAAAATGTATAAAACGCATGGCGGAACAGATAGGAGAACAGGGGGAGAGTAATGTATATTCCAGAAGTAATTTTAATAAATATGGAGATATTGATTATAAAGAACCGGAATTCGAATGGAAGTTTACTGAAACAATAGTGCCGCCAGTGATTGATGAGAGCACAGTGCAAAGAATTAACAAATTAGCCGAGTGGTTGCAGGAGAGAGGTGCAAAGTTGGTAATTGCTGCATATCCAATAGGGGATGGTGAATTGACTGCAGACCAAGAAGAATTTATCCGTTTCCAAGATGAGTTGGAAACCAGATTGGAATGCGAAGTTATTTCTGATTATACAGATTATATGTTTGACTATGAATATTTCTATGATTCGCATCTTCATTTGACGACGGAAGGCGCAGATTTGAGAACAAAGCAGCTGATTGAGGATTTGAAGAAGAGTAATGTTTTAAAATAAGAAGATTGAACCTGAAAAAATACAAAGAAAAGTCCTTATTTTCTAAGAAAAATCGTTGACAAGGTGTAGCAACTATGTTACATTTATTCAGCGAGATTGGAAAAAGAGGTCTTTTTTTTATGCATAAAAATAAGACAAAAGCGCTCGTAGTAAATAAGGAGGTGGCAATATGCGTACAAGAATTACTTTAGCATGTACACAGTGCAAACAGCGTAACTACAATACCACTAAAGACAAAAAAGCGCATCCGGACAGAATGGAAACAAAGAAATATTGTAGATTCTGTAAAACTCACACAATCCACAAAGAAACAAAATAATTGTCGTTGACTCGGGCACGTTAGTGCATATGAAAGGAGTTCAAATGGGAGATTCCGTAAAGACAGAAAAAGCACCTAAGAAAGATAAGAAATCAAGTTTCTTCAAAGGTGTGAAAGCTGAATTTAAGAAAATTTCATGGCCGGACAAAAGCAAACTGTTTAAACAATCTGTAGCAGTTGTTTGTATTTCAGTTGTGTTAGGATTAGTCATCAGTGTATTAGATACAATTATACAGTATGGTGTAAATTTCTTAACAATGTAAGCGTGAGGTGGTTGTATGGCAGAAGCAAACTGGTATGTAGTGCATACCTATTCCGGGTATGAAAACAAAGTCAAAGCCAATATTGAGAAAACAATCGAAAACAGAGGCCTTCATGAAGAAATCTTAGAAGTTCGCGTTCCTATGGAAGAAGTCGTAGAAGTGAAGAACGGTACTAAGAAAGTAAGCCAGAAGAAGTTATTCCCTGGATATGTTATGATCAACATGG
>JAFXGP010000043.1 GCA_017521195.1 Lachnospiraceae bacterium | reverse complement strand
TGATTCCTCTTTAAAAAGTATCTATTGTTAAGTTACCACACAAAACAAAATACAAAAGAAGATACACTGCCTATGAAAAGAATATCATTTTCCGGCTGCTTTCACAAGCAGTTTTATTTTGCTAATGCACCTCCATGACAGGTAGTTACTGTTATCATTACTACTTTTAAATCATGGAGGTTATTTTATGTACGAATCATATATTAATAAAATCGAAGATGTCGGCAAGCTTAGAAATTTAAAACCGGGCACTATTCGCACTTACCAAAACAATGTTAGGGATTTCTTGAAATTTATCAATAAACATCCTGATAAACTTACTTGCGAAGATGCAAGAGACTTCCTCTTATATCTAAAAAACAAAGGTGATAAAGCATCTACTCTTAATAATAAAAATGGTGCTTTGGTTTTTTTCTACAAACGTGTCTTAGGAAAACTTTGGGATGATAACCTGGTTCCAAGAGCAATCAATGACTATGCCATTCCAAGAGTTCTTACTCGTGCTGAAATAGAAAAATTACTTGATGCCACACCAAACTTAAAATATAAGGCTATGTTTGCAATCATGTATTCATCCGGACTACGTGTATCAGAGGTAATACATCTTAATTACGATGATATTTCCCGGACAAATATGCAAATCTATATTCATAATTCAAAAACTCATACCGCACGTTATGCTCTGTTATCCAAAAGAGCTCTCGACATTCTTACAGAGTATTGGTTTAAATGCGGTAAACCCAGAGGGATTCTATTTCCTAATCAATGGACAGGTGAATATCTCACGCCATCTGCCACAGGATTAGAAATGCGTAAATCAGTGAAACGAGCCGGCTTACCGAAAGATGTCCACTCACACTGTCTAAGACACAGCTTTGCTACACATCTTTTAGAAGACGGTGTTGACATAAGATATATTCAAACCTTATTAGGACATCGTTCTCCTAAATCCACAGAAATATATCTTCATATAAGCAATAAAGCTTTGCTTGGTGTTAAAAGTCCTTTTGACAAGAATACAGGTGCCGCCAATGAATAAGCCTACTATACAAGATATTTTCCTTCATTTTTATCCAAAATATCTTGAAAAATATACTCCCTCTCCCGGGCAGGCAGGTGTTGCCCACTGTATTATCAACTGTAAGACCGGATCCTATGGTGCCAATGTAAGTATCTGCGAAAACTGTGGTCACCCTCAGATTCACTATAATTCCTGCCGTAACAGATGCTGTCCCATGTGTCAGGCACTGCCGAAAGAAAAATGGATGGACAAACGCCGTGAAGACGTACTGGATGCACCTTATTTTCACGTAGTATTTACTCTCCCACAGGAATTAAATCCTTTGATTTACAGCAACCAGCAGCTTCTTTATGATGTGATGTACCATTCTGTATCATCCACGATCAATGAACTTACCGCAGATTCCAAACATCTTGGGGCAAAAGTAGGCTATATTTGTGTTCTGCATACCTGGGGTTCGGAAATGAATTACCACCCGCATATCCATGTCATTCTGCTTGGCGGCGGATTAACCACTAAAAATCAGTGGAAAGATAAAGGAAAAGAATTCTTTCTTCCGGTAAACGTATTATCAAAACTGTTTCGTGGTAAATATCTGGACGAACTTAAAATGCTGTGGGAAAATAATAAGCTCCAATTCCATGGAAGCAGTAAAAAATACCGGAATCACTACACTTTTAAAGAACTGTTGGATCTCTGTTATAAAAAGGACTGGATACCTCATTGTAAGAAAACTTTTAATGGTGCACAGTCTGTGATTAACTATCTTGGAAAATATACACACAGGATTGCCATCAGCAATCACAGACTCATCCGTATGGACGAAAAT
>JAFXGP010000042.1 GCA_017521195.1 Lachnospiraceae bacterium | reverse complement strand
ATCCTGAGCCAGGATCAAACTCTCATGTTTAATCTGTCTACCGTTGAACGATAGCTTTTGTTCTCCGTCTGTGTTATTTCACAGTTACTGTTTTTGGTTCGTCTGTTTAGACGCGTTCTTCTCTTTAAGAATTTTCGAGATTGCATTACTGTTCAATTTTCAAGGTTCTTTCTGCTGTTGTTTGCGACAGCTTTGTTATATTAACATGCCGTTTTAACTTTGTCAACAACTTTTTGAAATTATTTTTTGTTTTTTATAGAAACAATTTTATTTAATTTTTATCTGATCTTAAGATAAAAATTCCACCGCTCTGTGCGGTGGAACTAAATATTAGCATTTATAAATTTCTTTGTCAATATTTATTTTTCAATTAGTTTTAAACAAATTTCATACCACAATATGATGTATTTTTTCTATAAATATTACTTCTAAAATCCGGCTGCGATTCTTGCAAGATAGTTATATTCATATATTAACGAAAGTATCTGGCTCTGCGAAGTATCTGTTGCAATCATCTCTCCGAACTGTCCAAAAAGACCACTTTCATTTAAAACATACATCAACCAAACAATCAAAAAACCTTCTGCAACACCTATTATAATGCCTAATACCTGATCCAGAAATTTTAATATAGGCAATTTAACAACTAATTTAATCGGTTTCAAAAACAATCTGATAATCCCATTTACCAAAGCCACTGCCGCAAGTATTATTATGGTAACTACCATATTTTTTCCTTCATTTGCCCGAAAACTGGTGTATAACATAATAACCAATGACATTACAAACAAAGTAACTGCCCATGAAACCAATCCTGATATTTCTTTTGTCATTCCTTTCTTATATCCATGAACTATTGTCAGGATAAAAATTACAAACACAATAATTAACGTAATATTCATATCTTCTTCTTTCTGTATTTTAATCTAATTCAATAATGTCTATTGAGTCCGGTGTAACCATAATAAATCGATTATTTTTATTAACAGGAATCAATAAACTTACACTTTTCCCAAATGTACCCTTGTATTTTTCTTTTCCGGACATGCTATACATAACACATTCTGTATTATTATATACAACAATACTATTCTTTTGAATTAGTATATTCTGATAATCAATATCCGTATTCTGACTCAGTATAAGATTTCCTTTTTTATCATATACATCGATTCTATACAATGCTGCACCTGTAGTATCTATATATACCAGAGCTACATGTTCTGTTCCGGCATACACTGCCTGGATTTCTTCGCTTAACAGTTTTTCAGCAATACTTACAGGCTTGTCTGCTCCACCATAAAAGCTGACTCTGTTATTACCCACAGCAAAAGCATTTTCTTTTCCCAAAAATCCTACATACGGAATCACTGTGTCTGCATATTCATTTCCGCCAACCAATCGGTCCACACTATTTTGTCCTACATCAGAAAAATTGTAAAAGGCCACGCTGGATTTCATAGAACCGCTGTCTACATATAAATAGGAAACCTCCATTACCTCTCCATTATCTGATAATGCTATTGCCAGAGGATATCCGGTTTGACTCATCCGACATTCCGATTTCACAAGTTCGTTTCCCTTAGAATCATATAAATTCAATCTGGTGAGTTTACTGTCTTTTAATACAACTGCAACAATTCCTGTCTTCGAAACACATAAATCTCTGATAGGCAAATTGGTATCTATTTCACCTACTTTTCCTTTTTCATCCATGACATAAATTATGTGTCCATTATAATCACCTACTGCTACTGCATTCTCATTCACTTCCACAATAGGAGATTGCATTTGGTAGGTTTCATTCCAAACCAAGTTCCCCTTGCTATCCATACTGCTGATACCATCTTTACTATAAGTAAGAACTCTTCCATTATGGTTGAGACATACATTATTACTGCTACTAATTCTGGGGAAAGAACTTATTTCTGAATATGATGTATATACAGCATTGCTCCACAAAAAACTAATAGCTGCAAAAAATAGTATCGCCACTATCCCGGTGGTTAAAATTTTAAAAAAACGACCTCGTCTATGGGCTCTGATTTTATGTTCAAATTCTGACTTATTGTTTTTTACTCCTTCAGGAGTCTCAAAATCCTTTATTCTTGCCATACAATCCTCAATCTTTTGTATTATTGTTTTTCTCATTGACATATGATTATATCATATTTTTATCAAGGTAGATAGAGTTTTTGTCCCGGTGCAATGTAATCTGCATTTTTTATATTATTTATGGTACAAATTTCTTCCATTTTACTCAAAGAACCATATCGGGATTTACATATGGCTGCTAACGTATCTCCATTTTCTACTATGTATTCCTCATAATTAATTTCTGCGATTTCAGAAATTTCAACCTTTTCTTCTTTATTTTTTTCATCAGTATTTATCGGAAGTTTTTGTTCTTCTGTTTTCATATCTTCTACTATATTTTCATTTTCTTTACTTTCCGGATTTTGTATCAAATTATTTTCTGTTGAATTACTTACATCTTCTACATATGAATCTTTCTGTTTTTCTAACTCTTCCACGTCTTTATTCTCTATCACAAATTCTTCTTCAAATGTATCTTCCATAATCCCCGGCATATTCTGTGCAATTACCTGTCTGAAAATCTCTACCTTTTTTCTCCCATTAGCCGATGTCAGAACTAATAATACGAGACCGGCTACCACAATTCCCCCTATAGGGAACCAAAACTTCTCATTTCTAAATTCGCCCTTTTTATTTTTTTTCATCTTTCTTGCCGGAACAAAAGTCTCCTTCATAGGCAAAATTTCTCCGGTTACATGTCTTTTTTCCTTATTGTCGGTTTCCGGAACATTTTCTTCTTCTCTATGGTCTACAAGATATTCTTGCATTGCCTGATTGGGCGCATAAAAGATATAATATCCGTTTATTTTCTGTTCCTGACCTTTTAATGTAATCCAATAAGATTCGTTATTTTTAATTTTTAAAAATCCCAAAGGATAATATTCCTTGAAATAAGTTTGTTCCATTTTTGGCTTTTCCGCAATTCCGTATATGTATATTTTTTTCTTGTTACCGTTCTCCTCTTTTTCCCCATACAAAAAATATTTTGTTTTTTCTTTGCCTTTTTGCTTTTTCAGGTATGTATAAGCATAATCTTCAATATAATAATGTATATCTCCATCAATATTTCCAATCTGTATCACCTGACTCATTCTTGACATAACTTACACCGCCTTTTTCTTTTCAATATAGCATTAGTGGAATGTAGCTTTTTATCAAACTTTGGCAGGCAAAACAGATTTTTTTTCGACAGCACGTATCTTTAGCACAAAAAAAGAATACGTCTTTCGACGTATCCTTTTTCTTTATATTATACAAATTTATAAATTGTTGTAGATTTATAATTTTTGTCAGGTCCGTATACTACTGACGGGAAATTCGGTTTATGGATAGAATCCGGATAACACTGGGTTTCCAAACAAAGTCCGCTTCTTTTTCCGTACTCTGCCTGATTTTTTCCGCTCTGCGGATCAATAAAATTGCCTGCATAGAACTGTACACCCGGAAGATCTGTGTACACTTCCATGATACGTACATCATTAGGAGCTTTCACAGTTGCAATTTTACGAACTTCTCCTGTATATCCGTCAGTTACCCAGTTATGGTCGTAGCCTACTGCAAAATTCAACTGTTCAAAATCAGAATCAATTTTATCTCCAATTACTAATTCCTGTCTCAAATCCATTGGTGTTCCTTCTACCGGAACAATATCTCCGTATGGAATAGATGCTGCATCTGCAGGTGTATAATTAGATGCTAACAACGTAATTTTATGATCTTCAATAGTTCCTTCTTTGTGTCCTTTTAAATTAAAATAAGAATGGTTCGTCGGATTAATAATAGTATCTTTATCACTGACAGCTTCATACTGAATCTTCAATCCGTTTTCTTCATCTAAAGAATATGTAACCTTAAATTCTTTATTCCCCGGGAATCCTAATTCACCGTCACCATTTTTTAAAGTAAAAGTTACACTATCTTCTTTTTCTTCAACATCCCACACTTTTTTGTGAGATCCTAATTCATCATCACTATGAAGATTATTCTCTCCATTATTCTTTTTCAATGCATATGTTTGTCCATTTAATTCAAAAGATGCACCACCAATACGGTTTGCACTAGGAGCAATTACAGAACCAAAATAGCTTGGATTCACTTCATATCCTGTTACATCATCAAATCCCAAAACCACATCTTCTACCTTGCCATCTTTATCAGGCACAAATAAATTAACTAAAATTGCACCAAAGTTAGTTACTTCAGCCTTTACACCATTCTTGTTTTCCAAAGAATATAAAAATACTTCTTTGCCATCTCTTGTTTTTCCAAAACTTCTTTTTTGCATAACAAATACCCCCTATAATTCTATTCTTCCTTCTAATGCTCTAAGTAAAGTTACTTCATCTATATATTCCAAGTCTCCCCCTACAGGAACACCACTGGCAATTCTGGTAACCTTAACCCCGGTAGGTTTAATCAACTTACTGATGTACATCGCCGTTGTTTCTCCTTCAAGACTGGAATTAGTTGCAATAATAACTTCCTTCACATCTCCTTTTAATCGCTGCAACAATTCTTTTAATTTAATATCGTTAGGACCCACACCAATCATAGGAGAAATTGCTCCATGAAGGACATGATAAATACCTTCATATTTTCCTGTCTTCTCATAAGCCGCCAAATCTCTGGTATTCTCCAATACCATGATGGTAGAATGGTCTCTTCTTTCATTAGCACAGATAGGACACAATTCCTTATCCGTTAATGTGTAACATTCTCTACAATACTGTACATTTTCTTTGGCAGATATAATAGTATTCGCCAGACGTTCTACCTTTGCTTTAGGCATGTTAATTAAATGAAACGCCAAACGAGATGCCGATTTCTCTCCTATTCCCGGCAGGTTACTCAATTCTTCAATTAATTTATTGATATGTCCGCTGTATAAGTCCATTAGAACGGATATCCTCCGCCAAATCCACCAGTCATTCTTCCCATCATATTTGCACTGGCTTCATCAGCCATTTTCATAGCTTCATTAATAGCTGCCATAATTAAATCCTGTAACATTTCTACGTCATCAGGATCCACTACATCCTGAGATAATACGATGTTTGTCACCTGTTTTTTACCTGTTACAGTTACTTCAACAGCTCCACCGCCTGCTTTTGCAGTAAATTCTGTTGCTTCTAATTCTCTCTGACTTTCTTCCATCTGACGCTGCATTTTCTGCGCCTGTTTCATTAAATTATTCATATTGCCGGGCATACCACCCGGGAATCCACCTCTTTTTGCCATTTTTAAATCTCCTTTTAATCCTCTTCTTCTATTTCTATATTAATGATCTTCGACAGATCGATATAGCTGTTTTCAAACACTTTTCCGGTTTCCATGGGTTGAAGATTAATCTCCACATGTTTACCCATATAATCTTCAATCAAAGTTTCTATCTGCTCTTTGCATCCGTCCTGTCTCAAATAGTCGTAATGAACACCATCTTCCACTACCATCATAAGTTTGTTATCTCCTCCCAAACTTAATTTGGCATTTTTCAGATATAATTTTAATGGCATTTCAGCATTACCTACAATACCCAGCCATTTTTGAACTACTTGTTTTACATCCTCCGGAATCGCTTTTGGCACTTCCGGTTTCGATTGATTATGTGCTTGGGAAATCGCTGCTTTTTCTCCCTGATGTACCATCGTAGTCACTATGCCGTTTTCTATTTTTTCTTCCACGGCTCGGATTCTATCCAAAAGGGAATCCTGTGTTGCCTCCATTTCCGGTTTGCATAATTTTATCAGTGCAACTTCCAGTAAAATTCTTTTTTGGGCAGCATATTTCATTTTTGATGCCAGTTCCGAAAAAATTCTGATATATCGTATGATATTCTCCATGTCTGTCTGTTTTGCTTCGTCTTTCAAACGCGCCAGATTTTCACTGGAAACATCTATCACATCTTCCATATTATCAGATGTTTTTACCAAAAGCAAATTCCTCAAATACCAGGAAAAATCAGACACAAACTGCGTTAATTCTCTTCCTTGCATGATGATTTCTTCCAACAAACCAATACATCCAAGAACATTTCTATCTAACACCTGCCGGTAAAGACGGCTGAATACTTCTGTGTCTACGGCACCCAGTACATCCAGAACTTTATCATAAGTCAATTCTTTTCCAAAGTGGAATGCGATGCACTGATCCAACAAGCTCAAAGCATCTCGCATGGAACCATCTGCCGTTTTAGCTACATAACGAAGAGCCTTTTCTTCTACTTGTACCCCTTCTGCTTCCATAAGTTCCTTCATACGTTCTGTAATTGTCTCTATACTGATTCGTTTGAAATCATATCTCTGACAACGTGAAAGAATAGTAATCGGAATTTTATGAACTTCTGTAGTTGCCAAAATAAAAATTACATATGACGGGGGTTCCTCTAATGTTTTCAACAAGGCATTAAAGGCACCTATGGAAAGCATATGAACTTCGTCGATAATGTATACTTTAAATTTACCTTCTGCCGGAGAGTAAGATACTTCATCAACAATCTCTCTGATATTATCAACACCATTGTTACTGGCAGCATCGATTTCTATTACATTCATGCTGGCTCCTGCCGCAATGGATTTGCAGGAAGCACATTCTCCGCAAGGGCTTCCATCTACCGGATTTTCACAATTTACAGTCTTTGCAAATAATTTTGCAATGGAAGTTTTCCCGGTTCCTCTGGTTCCGCAAAAAAGGTAAGCATGTCCGATACGATCCGCCATGATTTGATTTTTTAATGTAGTTACTATATGATCCTGACCTTTAACATCTTTAAAATTGTCCGGTCGGAATTTACGATAAAGAGCTGTGTATGACATTTACGTTCACTCCGTTTATTTTCGTTCTTTTATCTTATTTATAAACAATAACAAGCTATTTTATTTATACCACATTCTAGCCCTATTGTCATCAAAAGCAATTATCCAAAATAAAAGAAGGGGTATACACCCCTTCTTTACTTGAGTAATTACTCTCTTATTTAATTAATCACCAAAACTGATTCCTAACATTTTAGCTTCTTTGATAATGCTGGATTTAGGATCTACCATTTTAAGTTTTCCTGCAACTTCATCTAACGGAACTTTAACAATTTCTCTGTTCTTGTAACCTACCATGAATCCATATTCGCCTTTTAAGATTAATTTGCCTGCTTCTGCTCCAAGACGGCTTGCGAATACACGGTCATACGGACAAGGAGTTCCACCACGCTGTGTATGTCCCGGTACAGTAACGCGAACTTCTTTTCCTGTTTTCTTTAAAATCTTATCTGCGATTTCATAAGAAACAGATGGATATTTGCTCTTAGCCTGTTTTTCTTTTAATTCTTTCTTAGAAAGTTTTGCATCTTCTTTGGAAATAGCACCTTCTGCTACTGCAAGAATTGTAAAACGGCTTCCTCTTTTATTACGTTCTTCAATAGCTTCCACTACCTTGTCAATATCATAAGGAATTTCCGGAATAAGGATAATGTCTGCTCCGCCTGCAATACCTGCATTAAGAGTTAAGTACCCAACTTTATGTCCCATAACTTCTACGATAAATACACGGCCATGACTGGATGCTGTTGTGTGAATCATATCAATACAATCTGTTGCAATATTTACTGCAGACTGGAAACCAAATGTCATGTCTGTTCCATATAAATCATTATCGATTGTCTTAGGAAGAGTTACAACATTTAATCCGTTTTCTCTCAAAAGATTGGCTGTTTTATGTGTTCCGTTACCACCTAATACTACCAAACAATCAAGGCGAAGTTTGTGATATGTCTGAAGCATTGCATCTACTTTATCAATACCATTTTCATCCGGATCTTTAATTGTTTTAAAAGGTGTACGGCTACTACCCAAAATAGTTCCTCCCTTTGTTAAAATACCGGAAAAATCAGCCCATGTCAGCATACGGAAATTGCTATAAATCAATCCACGATATCCATCCAAAAATCCATAAATCTCTACCTGTTCACCACTGTTTAAAAGAGATTTAACAACACCACGCATAGCTGCATTTAATGCCTGACAGTCACCACCACTAGTTAACATACCTATTCTTTTCATAAAGGACCCTCCTTACAAATACTGTTGGAATAATTATATAGTATATTTCTAATTTTCACAACAATTTTGTTGGGTTTGCTGAATTTTCGCACATTTCTTTTTGCGCAAAAAAATACACTGTCTTTAATATATACAACAGTGTATTTCAATCAATTATTTATTTACTGGCTATTTTAAGAACCCATTAATAATCTGTTCTTCCGCTTCTGCTTCAGTAAGTCCCAGAGTCATTA
Organism: Lachnospiraceae bacterium; assembly: GCA_017521195.1. Classification (GTDB taxonomy): domain Bacteria; phylum Bacillota; class Clostridia; order Lachnospirales; family Lachnospiraceae; genus SFDP01. The sequence goes on along the minus strand of JAFXGP010000042.1, from coordinate 27,276 downwards.
ATTTAATAATCTGCTCTCCGGCAATTTTTCCAATCGCCGCTTCATGGATCAGGGACGCATCCGTTGAGTTTGCACTGATTTCCGGCACCGCACGGATAGCTGCTTTATCCATGATAATGGCATCACATTCTGTATGTCCGTTGCAGGCTGCATTTCCCGACATTTTAGAAACAAACAACTGAGTAGATTCATCACTTGCTACGGCTCTGGAAACAATGTGAGCTCCGCTGCCTTCACCGTTCAATTCTACTTCAAAAACACTGTCTGCATTCTGTGTTCCATGGGTCATAAGACGTTCTGTCACCACAAAAGTTGCACCTTCTGCCAAATCCGCTTTGGTAATTCGGTTTGTAGAGTCTACACCTTTAATCTGTACACTTTCCATTTCAAGGTAAGCATCTTTTCCCAAATGAACAATGGTTTGAGGATTCATAATACGTTTTCCCTTGCCATCTCCTCTTCCATAGTGCTTTTCCACATAACGAACTCTTGCACCTTCTTCTAAAAAGAACTGATGAATTCCGTCATGTTTGCTGTCTTTATTTCCTCCATTGTGGATACCGCATCCGGCGATAATCGTAACATCTGCACCTTTCCCAACATAAAAGTCATTATATACGGCTTCTTCCAAACCTGCTTCGCTGATAATAACAGGAATGTGAAGACTTTCTTTTTTAGTTTCCGGTTTGATAATAATATCAATGCCATTTTTATCTTCTTTAGTTATAATTTCGATATGTTCTGTACAGTTACGTCCTGCACCGGTTCCGTTAGCACGGATATTATAGGCTCCGGTAGGAATTTCGTGGAGCCCTGCTACCTGTTCCAGTAGTTCTTTTTGAATTGCATCCATATATTTTCCTCCCGTTTACTGATAAAATCTGCAACTTGCCTGATCTTCAGCACTTAAAAGTTCCGGCAAAATATCTTCCTTTTTACCCTGAGCTTTTACTTCTCCACCGGCAATTACTACGATTTCATCTGCAATATTTAAAATTCTTTCCTGATGAGAGATAATCAAAATAGAACCTTGAAGTTCTTTTTTCATATCCTCGAACACTTGAATTAAGTTTTTGAAACTCCATAAGTCGATTCCTGCTTCCGGTTCATCAAAAATAGACAAAGGAGCACTTCTTGCCAGACTAATAGCAATTTCAATTCTCTTTAACTCTCCTCCGGAAAGGCTGCCATCCACATCACGATTAATATAATCTCTGGCACACAGACCTACCTTAGATAAATAGGCACAAGCCCCTGCTGTAGACATATTTTCTCCGGCTCCCAGACGAATCAAATCCAACACTTTAATCCCTTTAAAACGTACAGGCTGTTGGAATGCAAAACTAATACCTTTTTTTGCTCTGTCAGTAATGGACAAATTTGTAATATCTTCTCCATCCATGAGAATCTGTCCGCCACTGGTTTTTTGGATTCCGGAAATCACACGGGCCAGAGTGGATTTTCCCCCGCCATTTGGTCCGGTTACTACAATAAATTTATTGTCCGGTAATGTAAGGTTTATGGATTTTAAAATTTCTTTATCTCTGTCATTATCCTGTACAGTACAGGACACATTTCTTAATTCAAGCATTTCAAAAGTTTCCTTTTTCTTATTTGTTCAGATAAGCAATCTGTTCTTCTGTAAGAACATCAATTTGTTTTCCCATAAATGTTAATTTACGGGCAGCTACGTCCATATCAACTTCTTTTGGAACATCCTGAATCATAGTATCTAATTTTCCTGCATTTTCTACAATATATTTTGCAGATAATGCCTGGATTGCAAAACTCATGTCCATGATTTCTGCTGGATGTCCATCGCCTGCTGCAAGGTTTACAAGTCTGCCTTCTGCAAGTACAAATACCCAGTGTCCTTCCGGCATCTTATATCCCATAATATTTTTACGCATTTCTTTAATTTCAACTGCATTTTCTTTTAAATATACCATGTTGATTTCACAATCAAAGTGACCTGCATTACAAAGAATTGCACCATCTTTCATCACTGCAAAATCATCAGCATCAATTACGTTATCACAACCTGTTACAGTTACGAAGAAGTCACCGATTTTCGCTGCTTCGTTCATTGGCATTACTTCAAATCCGTCCATAACTGCTTCAATTGCTTTAATTGGATCTACTTCTGTTACAATAACTTTTGCACCAAGTCCTTTGGCACGCATGGCAACACCTTTACCACACCATCCGTATCCTGCTACAACTACATTTTTACCTGCAACGATTAAGTTAGTTGTTCTGCAGATACCATCCCATACAGACTGACCTGTACCATAACGGTTATCAAATAAATGTTTACAATCCGCATTATTTACACGAACCATCGGGAAACGAAGTTTTCCTGCTCTGTCCATAGCTTCCAAACGAAGAATACCTGTAGTTGTTTCTTCACATCCACCAAGTACGTTTGGAATTAAATCTGTATATTCTGTATGCATCATGTGTACTAAATCACCACCATCATCGATGATTACATCAGGGCCAACTTCAAGTACACGTCTGATGTGATTAAAATATTCTTCTGTTGTTGCATTATACCACGCAAATACATTTAAACCATCTGCTACTAATGCTGCTGCAATATCATCCTGTGTAGAAAGTGGATTGGAGCCTGTAACATACATTTCCGCTCCGCCTGCTGCCAACACTTTACAAAGGTATGCTGTTTTTGCTTCCAAATGTACGGAAAGTGCAACTTTCTTTCCTGCAAAAGGTTTTGTTTTTGTAAATTCTTCTTCTAACATTCTAAGAAGGTCACAATTCCTTTTTACCCACTCAATTTTTTTTGCGCCAGATTCGGCCAGGTTAATGTCTCTGATTTCGCTACTCATTTGTAATCTCCATTCTGCAGACTTTAAGAGAACTTTGGGGGTTCGTCTGCCATAATTCTTATTTTTCAAAGTTCCCAACCAGCCGAATTTTTATTTGAGTGATGGTCGTCTGTCCTATCATCACTGATATATTTTCAGAGGACTGCTTATCCTCACATATCCACACGATTTCTTAATTCACCTTGCATAAAGGCTTCTATATTCTTGTACACTTCTTCCAGGCAACGGGTTCTTGCCTCCACACTTGCCCATGCCATATGAGGTGTAATTAATAACTTACGGTTATCTTTAATTTTTCCTAACGGATTGGTCTTTTCCATAGGTTCTACACCTAAAACATCCAATCCCGCTCCGGCAATAATACCTTTCTCCAAAGCTTCATAAAGGTCTTCATCATTTACCACAGGTCCTCTGGCCACATTTACCAAAATAGCTGTAGATTTCATTTTACTTAAAGTATCTTTATTTATCAGGTTTACGGTTCTGTCTGTTAAAGGACAATGAATAGAAAGAATATCGGATTCTTTCAACAAAGTATCCAAATCCACTCTTTCATATTCCTTAGTATCATTCAATCCTGATGCAGAATAAAATATTACCTTACAACCAAATGCTTTGGCAATAGATGCCACCTTTTTTCCTATATTTCCCAGTCCTATAATTCCCCAGGTCTTTCCTTCCAACTCATTATATTTTTCATCAAAATTTGAAAATCCTAACTGGTTACTGTATGCACCGGACTTTACATAATTATCATAATACCCAATTTTTTCCAAAACATACAATGCAAGGGCAAAAGTATGCTGGGCTACTGCGGGAGTGGAATAATTTCTCACATTGGCAACTGCAATTTTTCTTTTTCTCGCATATTCTAAATCAATATTGTCAAAACCTGTGGCGGTAACACACAAAAGCTGTACATTAGGAGCATCTTTTAACATGTCTTCATCTAATCGGCTTTTATTAAAGATTACTACATTAGCATCCTTAATCCACTGTTTACAGGATTCTCTGTCTGCCACATCATAGGCTTCAAATTCTCCCAATTTTTCAAAAATAGACACATCCATGTCCATACCTACACTGTTACGGTCCAACATTACGATTTTCATACTTTTTATTTCCCTTTCGAATATTTGGTCCAATACCGAAAGATTATAACATGGTAAATACAAGTATGGCAACTGTCCAAGGTGCATTTTCTCTTTATTTATACCAATTCATAAGTATAATAAAAACAGCAAATCCTATGACAAAAAGAACACTGGAAAGCACTCTTGATTTCTGATATACTACCAGTAATTAATTATTTATAGAAAAGAGGACTTTAATATGAAATATAAAACACAGGGCGTATGCTCCAGCTTAATTGACATCGAAATGAATGGAGACGTTATTGAATCCGTAAAATTTACAGGCGGATGCAATGGTAATCTCCAGGGAATCAGCGCTTTAGTAAAAGGTATGTCTGCTCAGGATGCAATTAGCCGTTTAAGAGGGATTCGCTGCGGCTTTAAAACTACTTCCTGTCCGGATCAGCTGGCACAGGCATTAGAAGGAATTTTGGCAAACAAATAACTTTAAATGAAAGGCTTTGATATGAATAAAAAAATTGTATTTACCGGTGGCGGTACCGCCGGTCATGTTACTCCAAATATCGCCCTTCTTCCTTTTCTAAAAAAAGAAGGATACGATGCCTATTATATTGGTTCCTATAACGGAATAGAAAAAAAATTAATGGAAGATTTTGATGTCCCTTATTATGGCATCTCCACAGGAAAATTCCGCCGTTATTTTGATCTAAAGAATTTATCCGATCCTTTCCGTGTACTCAAAGGTTATTCGCAAGCTTTAAAAATTTTAAAAGAACTAAAACCGGACATCGTATTTTCCAAGGGCGGATTCGTTTCAGTTCCTGTTGTCAGAGCTGCTGCCTCTTTAAAAATACCTTGTATTATTCACGAATCTGATATGACTCCGGGACTTGCAAACAAGCTCTGTATTCCGGTAGCCACCAAAGTATGTTGTAACTTTCCGGAAACAATTAAATATGTTCCTGCCGGAAAAGCTGTACTCACAGGTTCTCCTATCCGAACAGAATTAACTCAGGGAAGCAAACTGGCTGCTTTGGAATTATGCGGATTTACCGCTAACAAACCGGTAGTTATGGTGATTGGCGGTTCTCAAGGTGCTACCAGTGTCAATGTTATGGTTCGTGAAGCTTTACCAAAATTATTAGAAGATTTTCAAGTTGTTCATATCTGCGGAAAAGATAAAGTAGACAATCTGATGTTAACCGTTCCTGGGTACAAACAGTTTGAATATTTAAAATCTGACTTAAAGGATGTTTTCGCTATGGCTGATGTAGTAGTTTCCAGAGCCGGTGCTAATGCCATCTGCGAACTTCTGGCACTTAAGAAACCTAATCTGTTAATCCCATTACAGGCAGGAAGCCGTGGTGACCAGATTTTAAATGCACGTTCCTTTGAAGAACAAGGTTTCAGCATGACTGTTAGAGAAGACTTTATCGACTGTGACATTCTTACAGACAAAATCAAAGAATTATACGAAAACCGCCAGATGTATGTTGATAAAATGTGCGAAAGCAATCAGATGAATTCCATTCCTACCATTATGGAATTAATTAAAGAACACAGTAAATAAAACTTAACAAAAAAGGAGATTACATTACCATGATTGGTATCTGTAATCTCCTTTTTATATCTTTACCTTATTTCAAAACTTCTGCTATCGCATCCAACTCTTCTGCAGTCGGCTGACCCGGTTTCCATCCGATTACCTGTCCATCATCTTTATAACGGGGAATCACGTGCATATGGAAATGAAATACTGTCTGACCTGCTGCTTCTTCATTATTCTGAACAATATTTACTCCATCGCATCCTAATTTTTCTTTCATTTTAAGTGCAATTTTCTTAGCCGTTTTATAAACTTCTGCTGCAACATCTTCCGGCAAATCATAAAGATTTGTGTAATGATCCTTTGGAAGAATCAAAGCATGACCTTTTGTTGCAGGACCTACATCCAATACAACTTTGAACATATCATTTTCTTCAATGGTTCTGGAAGGAATTTCTCCATTTGCAATTTTACAAAAAATACAATTACTATCTTTCATATCTATTCTCCAATCTATTTTTCAAATACAAATATCTGATCCAAAGTTCTTAACATCCCAAAATCACCTTTTGCAGTCATTTCTCCTGCCATAAAAGCTCTCTGGAATGACATTCGGCCGGCTACGATACCACCAAGCACATTTTCAGTAATTTGAACATTTACGTCCACAGAATCTTTTTCCCCGTAATAAACATTTACTCCTGTAGCTTTTACCTCTATCAATAATGGTTTCGTATAACCTTCTACATTTATTTTATAACTTCCCTCAAATCCGGGCTGAGGATTAAAAGCACCTTCAAATTCCTTCAAAAAACGTTGGGAACTGTCATTTTCCATAGTCTTCATCATACCTCTGAACATACTTGCCAATTCCTGCAAATCTTCTTTTTGCTGTTGGACATAATCTTCATCTGAAGCATACTGAGATAACTGTTCTGTTTCCTGTGGTGTCAGATTTATTGTCTTAGAAACTGACACTTTCTGTTTTACTGCCTGATTACTTGCCGGAAAACTTACCATTTTCTGGTTAATAGTTCTATAAACATTCTCAGCTTTTCTTTCTATCAGACGGGCATAGTCATCATTCATCTCCAACATAGCAAAATCTGCAATATATCCGCAAATACCTGTACAAGGCAATCCGCCTAAAATTTCCCAAGCAACTCTAAGATTTAGTTTCGCCTCTCTTTCACCATAAGTAGTTGACATTACTACAGGGCTCATATAAAGCTTGGAAATTTTTTCTTTATCGCCATACAACCAGCAGGCGTCCAAGAACTGCTGCATATATCCACCAATTCCATACCATTCGACCGTAGTTGCCAAGATAACACCATCTGCATCTTTCAACGTCTGCGGTAGGGTTGTAATGGAATTTTTCAGTTCATAAAGATTATAACGATCTACACTTACATTTAATTCTTCAAGCACTGCCTGCATTTTATTGATAACAAATAATGTAGGATCATCCAACAATCCTCTCCCACCATAGTAAATATTAATTTTCACTTAATTAGTCCTCCGATGCCGCTTGCTTTTCTTACGTGCTATTATACTACATTCAGTTTAACTTTACCAAGAAGGATTTCATCATTTTTTTCAATTTCAAGAACTTCTCCACTTTTCAAAGACAATCCATTTAAAAAAGTTCCATTTGTAGAATTCAAATCCATAATACATATTTTATTTTCCTGTTCTACAAACCTGCAATGAATGCGGCTGACAGATATATCCGAAATACAAAGATTAACCTCTTCTTTCATTTTACCTACCGTACAAGGAAACTCTTTCAAAACAAATTGTTTGTTTCTTCCCTTTTCCTTCCACTGTAATTTTAAATAATCTTCATTTTCAAAAGATTCAAAAAATACAGTTTCGCTTATTCCTATTTCTGTTTTTTTTATTGGAGAAATATTCTTGTCTTCTGATTTTAAAAATTTTTTATTGTTATTATCATTTAAAAAAATAATAAAAATAAATACTACAAATAATAATATGGAGGATGCAACGCAGGACATACGAATTACTGTACTCAAAACAGGAATCAAACCAACCATCAAACATACCAAGGAGAAAATGAATAAGGTTATTTTAAGTATTCTTTTTTCCTTCTCTTCTATATGCTTAACATTTTCCTCCTGCTCAAAATTATATGCTGCTATTTTTTCTTGAATATCTTCTTCTTTTTCTATCAAGGATATTCGTTTTTCCTCCGCTTCTTTCCATGCGGGTATTTCCTTTTCCATTTGTCGCTTTAAAATACTTTTTTTCTCTAACACAGGAAGAAAATGGTACAAAGAAAAATGCGGTTGGCTTTGCTGTCTGTAAAACAAATATGCTGCATTTACACCATTTTCATCCCGCTGATTGATTTTTTCTAAAAAAAATTCCGCCAGATGTTGTAAATTTTTCTCTTCTCTGTTCCACGGTAGAATTAAAACATAGAGCTTGTCTTCCTCTATGTCTCTGAAAATATATTCCGGTTCCAATACAACCATTGATTCACTTAAAAGATAATGTTTCAACTCATCTAATATTGGAATTAATTGTTGAAAAATGTGAATCATATCTTCCAGCTGCATTTCATTATCTTGATATTCTTGCATTAATGTTTTCTTTTTACTAATATCTACATACCAATATCCCTTTCCATCTTCTTTTCTTTCTCTGCCATAAAGAACACCGGGAATTTTATTTTTTTCCAACATTTTAAAAGAATACCTATTGCTATCCTCTCCTTGAGGAATGGTAATCAACATATAATTTCCATATAAATCATTTCGATATCTGATATCCATTTACTTTTCTTGCACCTCTTATTACTTCCATAGGATTTATTCTTTTCACTTCAGCCTCCCGGATTATTTCTCCCGGAATGTTTTCCATGCCTTCTAATCCTGCAAAAGGCATTTTAAACTCTGTATAAATTTTTACAGTTATACTTCCCTGAAATATCTTTATTTCTTTTTCAATAATTTTTCCGGATAATATTTGCCGAGATAACATTTCATCCACCTGTTTGTCTATATAGTTTTCTATTTCACAAGAAGAGAACTTTCTCATTTGATTTCCACGCAAAGCTGCTATGTATGCCGTTTGTTTAATGGTTGCCGCATCATACAGGTAAAATCCCACATACATAATAAAGACAATCCCTCCCACAATTATAGGTATAACCAGAGCTGCTTCTACTGTCATATATGCTGCTTTTTCTTTTTCAAACATATCCAATTCTCCATAACAATAAATGCGATAACCACAGAAAAGGCAAAAAAGGAATGGGATAATCTTTTGAGAACTTTCTGCTGCTTAAAAGTACTAATGCAAATATAAGAAGTAAAAATATTGCTATTTGCAAGAGTATACATATCTCAATAAATGTCATAATATTAGCCAAAACCAATAATACCAAACCATCTCCCAAGCCTATTTTTTCTTTTGTTTTTTTCCCTAAAAAAAGAACTAATAATCCCGGCACCGCTGTTAATATCCAGTCCCCAATTTCTTGTAAACCATAATTAAAACCAATTATTTTGAAAGCAAATCCTCCAATTCCTCCTATCCACAAATACACATTGCTGATTTTTCTTTTTTTAATATCTTGTATGGAACCCCAAAAAAGATATAAATTTGTCAATATCACATTCATTTGCTCTATCCACATTTTTGGCATGGATTTACTCCTTTCACTTCCGATAAAGGTATTGTTTTTATGGTTCTTTTCAACCCCTGACATTTTGTAGATGTATGATATTTATTTCCATAGGAAGTAACAAAAACAATAGTAACCATTCCCTTTTCTCCGCAATACTCACATGGCTTATATAATTCGCCGGCTTCATTTACTTTTTCCTCCACTCCGGTAAAAGCTACTGCCTGAATACTTAATACCAAATGGGGACAGGCTCTGTTTTTATGATAAACACTCCCATATTCTGTCATATATACAATGGAATCCTCTTCCTCCCGACTTTTGCTATTTGATAAATCATATCCTGTCCATGGTTTTACCACACATTGAACAGCCATACGATATTTTGATGTTCCGATAATTCCTATAGGAAACTGTATTTTTATATCTTTCTGTAATCGGATAATATCTTCATTGAATCCTAAGGTGCTTTCTGTGATATAGGCATATGCTGCCGCTCTTTTTCCTTGCTGTTGTAAACTTGCCAAATTATCTGTATATACAGAAAAAAGAGTAATTATGGAAAGAATATTGACAAAAAAAATCAAAAAGAAGGAAAAAGATAGTGATGCTTCCAAACACAAGGAAGCCTGATATTCAGAAGGAGTCAAAAAGAATGTTCTTTGAGATATTTTGATGTTTTTTGGATTGTTTATGATGTCACTTTTGTTGGGGTCTGTTGATTTGTGACATGCACGGAGAGAAGCTTTTGTCTTAGATTTTAAATGGTTTGAAAGTTTTTTTATCTTTTTCCCAAAGAACATCCTCTTTCACTCCTTCTTATTCATATGTATATGTTCGCGTAATTTTATAACCATTTCCATATCCGCTGCTAATATTCGCTGTAGCTTTGACTGCACTGACACAGCCATCCATTTGAAAATATTGATTACCTTCTGTTATCCGGATGTCCATTTCACACAAATCCATGAAACGATATAAAATTATTTTTTCTTCTTTTACAGATAACAAAAAATGCAGATAATCACTGTAAGTCATTCCGGTAGAACTCTCCTCATACCGGTCCAAATAAGCGGAAAACATAAACAGCTGCGACAAAGGAGTATTCCAGGTAGCAAAGGTTTTTAATAATGGCAATTTATTTCCGTCTAACAGAATTCTTACATCTTTTACACTTTCCGCATATGTCCAGGCATACATAATAGTCATCTTTACCACTTCTTTAATTTGAGGCGAAAAGAAAAGTGCACTAATCATCCATGCCAAAGCTTCTGCTTCCGCCACTTTTTCTTTATCCGAAATCAAATATGTAAAATTAATACCTTCCCTGATATGTAAAATATCTTCCACTACAGATTCCAAATTTTCTATATCACTTTCTTTACCGGCCAACATATACTCTATTTGATATTTCAACACACTGTCTTTCTTGTCTGACATAAAGGTTCCGCATTTTTCCATAAAATATTGCCGTAACAGCAGATTTTCCGTTGCCTCGTCCAATAGTGATTTTTGATGCATTAACGTTCCCTGACCTTCAAACACATTTCTGTGACTAACATAATATTCGGGATGTATTACCATAGAAGAAAGTTCCTTTTCTTTGGGCAACACCAGTCCCAATGTTCCTTGCGCTCTTATTTCTTTAATCCGATCTGCCGGATTATCCCATACTATGGGAATTTGTTCTCCGGTCTCCGGGTCTGTCATTTCCTTTTTCTTTTCCGCAAATAATTTATTTAAGGTCTCATCTGCTTCATTCCACTTTTCAGAAATGTCTATGGACATATTATTTGTGTTTAAAATCGAGAATTCTTCCAATAAATTTTCTATCATATCTGTTCCGTTTTTATTTTGCATATAATCTACTATTTGTGATTTCAATACACCTCCTTGATTGTCCGTGGCATACATATAATTTTCAAATTCCACATTATCACAATTAAGATTTGTTAAATCCCTATAACCAATGATTGCTTGTACTCCTCTTTTATGAAAATTTTCATTCATATAATACTGTAGGTGCTCTTCACTTCTTTTAATATCCGAAATACCTTCTCCATAGGAAGTATCAATAAAAAACAAATCATATTGTTCCAACAGTTGCCTATGATATTCCCCAAATACAGAATAGAGTCCTATATCCATTACACTTTCTACTTCTGTCCGCATGGTTTTATTTCTGATACCTTCCAACAATACAAATACAAGTGAAAGCAATACTCCCAAGACCAACGTCAAATACAATGTGATATATGCTTTTTTCTCCCCTTTCATCAAATTGTATTTGCCTGCCTTACAATCTTTTCAAAAATAGAACCTACTAAATTAGTTAACTGGGATTTAAAAATCATTACCAGACTAATTAAAACCACAATAATCAATATGATTTCAACAGTACCCATTCCGTCTTCTTCTTTCCAAAAATCTTGCCATGTTTTTAACATAGTATTTTCTCCTCCTTGCTTTCATATTTTCATTAATATTATTTCTATATTTACTTCATCACTTTCCATCATTTATACCTGAAAAGAAAACAATGCAGGAACCATAATAAATATCATTACAATTGCTAACATGAGAATCATTGGAAACAATAGTTTAGTTCCCATTTCCTCTCCTTTCTTTTGAATGTTCCTTTTTTGTTCATCTCCCGCCTTTGTGGCTTCCTCTTTCAAGCTTTCTAAAATACCATTGCCGCCCTTATGTAACTGCTGTATCAAAAGACCGGACAATTTCTTATAACAGGATAAACCACATCTTTTTCCCAACAATTCATATCCTTCTTTTTCCGTCAAACCGTTTTTCATCTGTCTGCAGATATATATAATTTCCTCATATAAGTAGTTTTGTTTTCCCTCTCTCTTCTTTAAATAATCCTCTCCAATTCTAAAAAATGCTCCCTGTATATTTAATCCTGCTTCCATTAGCAAAATCAATCTGCTTATAAAATCAGGAAAGCTCTCTTGTAATTGATGTTTTCTTTTTCCGGATTGATTGTAGATTTCACGATCTTTCAGATATGAAATAAGCGGTATTAAAAATACAAATAAAAGACCTAAAGCAAGATATGTGTTATCCAAAGAATATCTCCATTCCAAAGAATTCTCCATAAACAACGTCGGCAGACAAAAAAACTCTTCCTTCCTGGTTTCTTCCTCCTGTTGCTGCAAATCTTCTTTCAAAGAACTTACCAGATTCTTTTCCCTTTTCATTTGAATCCGGACAGGTATTGTATATACTTTTTCCCAGTCGTTATAAGTAAAAATTGCTGTCAATTCTACTTCTTCATCTGCAACCTCTTCTTCCCATGACAGTTTTCCCTCCTCATCAATAACACTGTTTTCCGAACTTTCCCAACGTATAAAAAATGGGTATCCGGATATTTCCTGAACCAAATTTAAATCTGAACATATGCTTTGCAGATTTTCATTTTCCATACATATCAATACCGGTAATTTTTCACAGACTTCTAAGAACATTCTGTCTAATTCTTCCTCTGAATACTCTTTTGGATATAATTCCAAAATAATATCCTGCCAATTCTCTCCTTCTGTTTTCATCTGTAGCCGGATTTCTTCTTTAGTACTCTTTCCTTCTTTTCGATTAATAATATTATTTTCCACCTTACTATTGAGAACAGCACCGATTCCGCATACTATAACAATAAAAACTGCAGATGCAATAATTAATAACATCTCTTTCCGCTTTCTCTGAAAATACTGTTCCGCCAACTGTCCGGGATTTTGTCCAATATATAATTGGGAAAACTCTTTTATAATCTGTTCCTTATTCACATTCATACCTTCATCTATATTTCCGTAATTTTCTCTGCCAAAATAAAAGCAAATAGATATACTCCTAAACAAACCGTCATAATAACAACTCCTGCCGGATTATGATACAAAATATCAAAGTAACCTTTAGAAGTAATGTCCATATAAAATAGGATAAAAAAAGGGACTATACACATAATTCTGCTTTCTAACTTTTTTCCATGAATCATAGACTCTATCTCCTGTTTTAATTCCATCCTCTGACTTATAGAACTTACAATCTTAACAATAACCTGTGTCCAACCGCCTCCGCTTCTGCAGGCAATAGAGTAAATATTCGCAAAATCTTCCAAAGCACTTTCCGGACAACGCTTTCCCAAATCCAACAGCATATGCTCCATGGATATCCCATTGCTGATTCCTTTCTTTATCCACAGTAATTCCCTTACCATGTCACAATCTTTCCCATATACTTCAATTACATATTTACCACTTTCTATAAAAGCATTTTCTATGCTGTGTCCCGATTGTAAATTGGTCTGAACAGCTAACAAGGTTTCCTTAAACTGTTGTTCCAACACAATTTTTCTTTTCATACGGGCTTGCTTTATTCTTTCTCTTCTGTAAAACCATATTCCCGGCATCAAAACAATAACCGCTACAACACTTCTGTAAAAAAAATAGGCTACAATACATATCATACCAAAACCTTCTGCACAGTACCTTATTTCTTCTTTCCATGCAGGTTTCCATTGTATATAATTTATCTTTAAATTTTCCTTTGCCCCTTTTCTAGTAAGGCGGTTTAATTCCTGCATTTTCCATCTTATATGTATGAATAAGTTTTCCAACCTTCTCTAACTTCCCTTCTATGTATCCGCTCTTTTTCTCAGATATTTCCCGGAATATGTACAATGGATTAAGAATTATTTTCTCCTGCTTTATACCTTTAATCTCTGTAATTTCTAAAACCTTTCTGCTTTTATCCCTGAGTCTTCCCAAATGTACAATTAAATCTACTCCGGATGCAATTTGTCCGCGGATTACATCTAAAGGTAATGTAACTGACATTAACATCATATTTTCCAGCCTTAATAACATATCCTCAGCGCTATTGGCATGAGCACTGGACATACTTCCGTCATGCCCACAATTCATCGCTGAACCAATCATATCCATAGCTTCCTCTCCCCGGACTTCTCCAACAATAATTCTGGTAGGACGCATTCTGAGAGATGTTTTTATCAAGTCCCGTATACTAATGCTTTTTCCCCCCTCCAGATTGGCATTTCTGGTTTCCATACGGATTAAATTATCTATTCCCTGAATTTGTAATTCTGCACTATCTTCTATAGTTATAATTCTTTCATCCTCCGGAATATAACAGGATAGGGCATTCAAGAATGTTGTTTTTCCGCTTCCCGTTCCTCCACTTACAAGAATATTATATTTTGCTTTCACCGCTTTCTCTAAAAAAACCGCTGCCTCTTTACTGATGGCCTGCAATTCTATTAATCTTTCCATGGTAATAGGTTTGTCCGGAAATCTTCTTATAGTCAGAATCGGACCATTTAATGCAATCGGATATAATACTACATTCACTCTGGCCCCGTTTTTAAGTCTGGCATCCACAATAGGGCTGGATTCATTCACTACTCTATTGCAGGAAGAAACAATCTGATTTATTACATGAAGTAATTTTTCACGGGATTCAAATTTTAAATTAGTTTTTTGAAGCTTTCCATTTTTCTCTATAAAAATCATTTCCGGACCGTTTACCATAATTTCCGTAACCTGATCATCATCAATTAAATCCTGCAAAACATCCATTTTTCTCAAAGAATCAAAAATTTCTTTTCCCATTTGTTTTCTCTGCAAAAGGGTAAAATTACGACCTTTCTCCTGTTCTAAAAGATATTTTCCTATTAAATCTTTTAATTGTTGGTCACTTAATTCTTCTCCAAAATTCAAATCATTCATAACTTCTCTTTGCAGACTCCGGAGCATATCCTTTTCTTCATTCATGTGTTACTCCAAATCCTCCTCAATTCTTTCGCGGACAATTTCTGCAAGTTCTGTATAAGTCAGCTGTAATAAACCCGGCGGGAGATTTTTTATTCTTGGGATGGTACAATGCTTTGTTTTTTTCCAAATATCTTCATAATTACATTTTCTCAGCACCTCTTCATATTGGGAAATTTTTACCAAAGAAAAACCATCATCCCTGCTCAATGTATAAACCACATCGCACAATCTTAAAATATCAAATAAACCCTGTACGGCATCTGATAAATCCAATATCAAATACTCATAATCGCTACATTTTTCAATTTCACGGAACAAAGCTATCCATTCTTCCTTACTTACGGATATAAAATCCAAAAAAGAGTCAAAAGGAGGTAAAACATCCAATTCTCCGGCTCTGATTGTAATGCTACTCATACGATATATAAACTTTTCTTTGGAATTTTGAAGATAATAAATCAGTTCTGACATATCTGTAGAAAAATCTTTTTGCAAGAGTTTTCCCAACCCGGAATAACTTTCCATATTCAGATATAAGACTTTGTGCTTTTTACTTAAGATTTGCCCTAACACAAACGAAAAAGAGGTTTTCAGACATTTCCCCACAGGAGAATATACACCTATTAGCTTTAATTCTTTTCCATTTACTACCACTCTTCCCAGAATTCCTTCTCCTGCAATAAACTCTAACAACTCTTTTGTCAGATTTTCTGCGGATTGATATTTATAAAAACTTCTCAATCCCGAAAAATCCTCTTCATTATCTTCTGCAAGAAGAAAAACATGGTCTATAATACTCTCTCTGACCTCTCCCTGATAATCCTTAGCGGCAATCATCGCTACGGAAACAGGATAATCTTTTGCGTATTCCATTAATGTTTTTTCTGAAGTAAACAACTGTACTTGAAAAGGAAATCCTTTTTTATTACTAAAGTAATCTACTAACTGATATGCATATTCTGTTTCACTGTCACAAACAGCCAATACATGATTCATTTATAAAACACCTCCTACATGAAGCAATACACTGAGACAAATAGGAATTGCCAACTTAATTTTTGTTTTTTCTTCTTTGGTGTGTGTGGCTGAACAATCATTTAAATTTGAATAATAATATAGAAAATGACCTTTGAAAAAGCACTCTTTTATGTAAGAAAAAAGATATGTCATGCGCTGCGTAAAATTTTCATAGTGTATCATAGAAATCATGGCAAATACCGCTCCTAAAACAAAAGCAGTAAAAATACAGAATAGGGTTTCCATGAATGTAAAATAGAATCCTATCATGGAAAACAGTTTAATATCCCCTGCTCCTATAACTCCTATCTTATAAAGCGGAAATAGAACAATGATCGGGAACAAAATCCCCGGAACGGATTCTAAAATATCACGATAATAAATCATACGTATTAGTCCATAACAACAACCTGTCAGTATCAAAAAATTCGGAATTTTTCTTTTATAAAAATCCGTTACAGCTGCCAATAATGATAACAATACTAATATAATCAGTATCCTCACCTTCTTCCTTTATGAATTTGTATTTGTTGAAAATAAATTTTGATTTCCTTAAGAAAATAAGAAAAGGTTTTAGAAATTTCTAAATTGAAGTTGCATAAAAACAACTCTAAGATATTTTTATTTGTGATTGTGAGTATAGCGCACGTTTTTTTCCTTGTCTATAGCAAACTAAAAAATAATAAATTTTTGTCAATTTTACACAATAAACATTTTTTAAATTTATGCATATATTGGAAGAACTAAGACTATACTTTCACTAAGAAGATAGGCTTCCGGTTCATTCCCCGGCTTTTTCATTATAAAATATAAGGAGTTTTGTATTATTACATTGTCGTTTTTATGAAATTATTTTTATCTTTTTTATCCAACCCAGAAACCGAAGAAAAGCCAAAAACTTTAAGAGAATGTATTCTTGAAGATTTGGAAAAAACAAAAGGTGAATTAGAAATTGCATACAGTGGCTTTGATAACGTTACAGATCCCGACTTAATTGATTATTATATTTATGAAGTGAATGCAGTATTAAAAAGATACCGCTATTTATTAAATCAGGCAGCGGCTCTTTCGCCACTGCCCGAAGAAGATTCTTTAAAATTAAACGCAGAACCCCCGGTTAGTCCCCTGGTCGGATAAACTTACGTTTAAACTGTCTTTTCCATAAGTTAATCCGGCATATATTGTCTGTGCATTTTCCATTACCGGAGCCGAAGTATCTTGTGAAGCTATCTGTTCATAAGATTCTTTCAGCTCCCGGAGCATGTGCATAACCGGTGATATCAATTCCTGTTTCATTTGTACTGCTGCCGTAGTTAATTCTCTTTTATAAAAGAAATATAATCCTCTTAAAATTCCCGCAATTTCATATTCCATATGAAGAGAATTTAAAAGTTCATCAATACAATCTTTCCCACGTTCAATGTTCCACTTATATTCTTTATAATCATTTTGTTCAAATGCTTCTAACGCATCTTCCAAATAAACCAATACCATATCATAAAGAATCACTATCATCTGTGTTTTATTGGCACGGGTAATCCGCAGTGTAAATTCCTGTTTTTTTTCTTTTTTCATTACAAGGATTCCTTTACCTTTCTAAAAAGATTTTCAAAATCTACCACTATTGTAACAACTGTAATACCTGTGAAGGACGTTCATTTGCCTGCGCCAGCATGGAGGTTGCCGCCTGAGAAATCACCTGTAAACTACTATATTTTGTCATCTCTGTGGCCATATCCACATCCATGATTCTGGAATAAGCACTTGTCATATTTTCACTGGTAACATCTAAATTTGTAGTTGTATGTTCCAAACGGTTCTGATAAGCTCCCAGAGAACTGCGGATACTTGAAACAAAGGAAATCGCATCGGCAATTTCATCAATAGCTGCATTTGCACTTTCTTCAGTCAATACATCTGTATGAGAAAGTCCCAGATTTTTCTTGGTAATAGGCGGCATACGAAGTTCCAAAGTCTGATCTTCATTAGCTCCAATCTGCAAAGTCATGGAACCGATACCTGTTAAGTTTAATTGTAAGTTTTTGTCTGTTTTATATCCTGTTCCGTCTGCTGTCATGGCATCTTTATTTAATGTCATTTTAATCTCAAAGCCATCTTTTCCGGAAAGTGTAACTTCATCATATCTAAAAGAAACTTTATCAATTTTCACGGTTTTTCCATCCGGATCTGTAATACTTTCAATTTTAGAACCATCTTCATTAGTTACTTTAGTTAAAAATCCATCCTGATCAAACTCAGCTCTTATAACTCCAAGTGTATATTCGCCATACTTCATACCTTCTTGATGGTAATCAACAGAAACTGCCTCTGTATTGGTATATCCTTTTAAATCAAAACTTCCATCTAACAAATTCTGACCATTAAACTGAGTTGTTTCCCCTATTCTTTCGATTTCATCATTTAAAGCCTGAAGCTCTTCATCAATCATACTTCTGTCTTCATCTGACAAAGTTCCGTTGGAAGATTTTACTGCAAGTTCATTCATTCTCTGCAAAATATCATGTACTTCTGACATAGCACCATCTGCAATTTCTACAATGGAAATACCGTCATTCGCATTATCTCCGGCTACATCCAAGCCCTTTAACTGAGCATTCATTCTACGTGACATAGCCAGCCCTGCCGCATTATCCTTTGCATGATTAATTTTATATCCGGATGATAATCTCTCCAAAGATTTGGATAATGCAGAATCATTTCTTGCCAATGCATTATTTGCAATCATGGATGATACATTATAATTTATAATCATTTCTTATGCCTCCTTAATTTCCTTCACATAATAAATAAATTCTTTTGCAACTTTATACAGTACGGAAACATCTGCTTTTTTATCTCTGTCATTTTTCTCTAAAGTATTAATATCTAACTTTTCATTGACTCCAAAGAATAACGATTTCACTTCCGTTTTCGTTTCTTTCAAAGCTTCTGTCAAAGTTAAACTCAATCTGTCCATATGAGCTTCCAAAACTTTTTTTCCATCCATATAATCAGTTAAAACAGAACCCTCCAAACCATCCTCTGTTTTTACAAATCTTGCTTCTACTTTTCCAAGAAGTTCTGTTTCGAAGGTTATTTTTACTTCCCCTCTGCCTTGTGTTCCCTGTACAATCTTTAGATTGATGGAGGTTATTTCTTTTCCTATCTGAATTGGAATTTCGTAATTCTCTTCTCTTGCCAATTTTGAAGCAAAAGAAATTTGTTTATATACTGACTGTAACTCTTTTACATCTATATAACCTAAGTCTCTTTGCTTTGCTGCTTCTTCCAAAACCTCTTTTGTACGGTTTATGACATTATCAAAAGCTTTATCCCTATCCTCTTCTTTATCCATACCGGAAAGAAACTCTTCCGCTTCTCTTAAAATACTTTCTTCCTGCTTGGTAATATCGCTTCCGGTTACCTTATCTTCCAATTCTACGGCTTTTTTGAAAGCAGAACCCCTTCTGGTATTTAATATCATGCTGCTTTGTAAATTTTCTAAAGTTACAGGCTGATGATATATCTCCAGATAATTTTTTTCTTTTTCTGAAATATTGGTTGCTTGCCGGATTTCCACCAGTTGCGTTTCAATCAATTGCTTTTTAAGATTACTGTCATTTTCAAGTTCCCGTACCTCTTCCAGAACCTGATCCGGTGACTTTGTACTATTAGCTGCTGTTAAAGTATTTCTGATTTCTAAAATACCTTTTTTAATCTGGTCTGAAATAGATGCACTTTTACGTTCAACTTTACTTATAGTTCCTAAATTATCATCTACTCTTACATCTGTATGTCTTGCTTTTCTTGTTCTCACTGCAGATAATAAATTAGAAAAATTTAATTCTGCATTTTGGTTCAAAAGACTGCCTATAACCGCACCATCACTTTTTTCAATCTGACGAAGTAATCGATGAATTCCTACATAAGCTTCTCTTTCAGATTCAGTAATTCCTTTTTTCTTTTCCAGTTTATATAAGAATTCACTGAATTTTTCAGTATCATTTACAAAATCATTTTCTTGTTCTGTAATATATGTATCTATGTCATCCATAGACATTTCCAAAGGATTTTTTCCTTCTCTAATCATTTGAAGAATCATACCCGGTTTTAATTTGTCTATAATCACTCTGACTTGTCTGTCCGCATCTTTTACTTTCTCCAGATTTTCCTCGGAAATAGTAATTTGGTTATACCCCATAATACGGATAGCTCTCCGGTTAGATTCGTTGATTTCCATGTCCATATCCTGCAGAATGTCATCCACATTGCGAAAGGCTTTTCGGATATTATCACCTAAATCAGCTCTTGGTGCTGTCATAATAGTCTCATAAGAATCTTTTGCTGCTTTATACTGCTCCTGTAATCCTCTTCCTTCCTTAACTATTGCCGGAAGTGTTGCCTTTTCCATAAATGGAATTTTCCCTACGACAGGAAGCGGTAAAGCAGGTAATTCTTTCAAATAATTCTGAGTCTTTTCAAAAAGTTCTGCTTTTACATTAGCATCCTCTTTTCCCCAGATGCTTTCATTCAAACTTTCGGATGCCATATCCAAATGTTTGATTAAGTCTTCTATAGAAGCTGTTTCTATATGGAACCCGGATTGTAAAAGCTTTACATTAGCTTCCACTGTCATTTTTAGACGTACTTCTTCCAGAGTTTTACGTGCCTGAATTCTGTCAAATATATTGCAGGCTTCTTTATAAACATTGTCACCTTGCTTATTCAAGTTCGCCTTAAAGGGTGATTTCCCTTCCGATATAGCAGCAGCTGCCTGTTTAATTACATGCATTATATCTAATGGAAATTTTACATCCTTAATATTTTGTAAAATTTCTATATTTTCTCCGGTTACCGGAAGACCTTTTTCCAACAACCATTTTCCATTCTCAATGGTTGCTTCATTTACTTCCAAACCATCGTTTTCAATTCTATTAGCAATCTGTTTTTCAATCTGCTGTAAATCTTCATGCGAAACAGTAGTTTTACGGATTTCTGCCGTGTCTGTACCCTGTTTGCTATAGGCATTAGAAGCATATCCGGTCATTCTGTTTGGGCGATTTACATTAATACTGCTGTGTTCTGCCTTATACAAATTCTCCATGGTTGGCTCCATTTTATGATTTACCATATAAGCCATACTTCCTTCATCAGGTTTTTCCATGGTTAATGCCTGATCTACCATTTCATCAATCTGTTCTATATTCTCTTCTGTTACCGGTGCATCAGCATAGGTAAGCTCCTTGGCAATGGTCTGAGCATATCCACCATTTCCTGTGATTTCCGTAATTTTATCCACAGAAAGATTATCGTTATAACCTTTTACATAAGTACCTGACTGGGCTAAAACTGTCTTGATTTTATCCAAAATGGTAACTGCCTGTTCCGGTTCCATATTAGATATATTGTAACCGTCTTCTTTCATTTTCTGAAAATCAGAGGCAGACATAGAATTAGACATTACTGTCATAAAATCACGCTGAATCGCAACATAGTTTTCACTACTTATTGCCTCATTTAACTTTTCTGCGGCCCCTCCCTGGTCTCCGTATTTAAAGTCATCCGTAACTTTTTCAGAAATGTCTACAATGGTTTTTTTATGAATAGATTTCATCTCTCCGGAAGTTTTCCCGACATTTTTTGAATCATCTATTATTTTTGAAGGATTGACAGATTTTTTTTGCATTATATTCTGCCAGTCAAAATTAATTTTCATATGCACCACTTCTTTTCAGATTTTCTATCTATAAATAAGTCTAACTTTTTATTCTAAAGAAAAGAGTGAACATGAATAACATTATTCACATTCACTCTCTATTTCGGCTCTTTTATTCTAAAACTTAACCCTTAGGGTTTGTTAAGATTAGATCTGGAATACTGCTGATGTAAATGGTGGTAAGGAGAATCCGATAGAATATGGTTTTCCGTCACATTCGCCTTTTACAGGTTTGATTTCTGCCGGAATTTCATTTCCATTTCCACCAAAACGTACATCATCACTGTTTAAAATAAGTTTACATTTTTTAGCACTATCTACACCAACACGGTAGTCATCTCTCTGCATTGGAGTCATATTTAATACGAATAAGAATTTTTTCTTACCATCAGCTGTTTTACGAACAAAACTGTAAATACTTCTGTCATTATCATTACAGTTAATCCATTCAAAACCATCCCAGTTATTGTCATTTTCATACATAGCCGGATTGGATGTGTAGAGTTTTAACAATTCTTTTACATAGTCCTGCATACCTTTATTCAAAGGATTTTCTAGTAAGAACCAGTCTAATTCTCTTGCTTCACTCCATTCTCTTTCCTGACCGAATTCCTGACCCATGAAGAGAAGTTTTTTACCTGCATGACCAAACATGAAGGTATAACCTGTACGAAGATTCGCATATTTATCTACCTGATATCCGGGCATTTTGTTTACCATAGAACATTTCAAATGAACTACTTCGTCATGTGACAATGGTAATATGTAGTTTTCAGAACTATTGTAGCTCATGGCAAATGTTAATGCATGGTGGTTATTCTTTTTAAACAATGGATCTAACTTCATATATTCGCAGAAGTCGTGCATCCATCCCATATTCCATTTGAAGCTGAATCCTAAACCATCATCTTCTACTCTTGCAGTTACTTTTGGCCAAGCTGTAGATTCTTCTGCAATTGTCATAACACCCGGGAATGTTCCTCTGATAACAGAATTAAAGTGTTTGAAAAATTCGATTGCTTCCAAGTTCTGGTTTCCGCCATATTTATTAGCAACCCATTGACCATCCTGCTTACCATAGTCAAGATACAACATAGAAGCTACCGCATCTACACGAAGACCATCAATGTGGAACTCTTTAATCCAATACAACGCATTGGCAATCAGGAAGTTTTTAACTTCTGTTTTACCATAGTTAAAAATCTTGGTACCCCAATCAGGGTGTTCTCCAAGTCTTGAATCCGGATGTTCATAGATACACTGTCCGTCAAATTCTGCCAAACCGAAGGCATCTCTTGGGAAATGTGCCGGTACCCAGTCTAAGATAACACCAATTTTATTTTTATGAAGTGTATTTACTAAGTAAGCAAAATCTTCCGGTGATCCGTGACGGGATGTTGGTGCATAATAACCTGTTACCTGATATCCCCAGGAACCATCAAATGGATGTTCTGCAATACCCATTAATTCTACATGGGTATATTTCATTTCTTTTAAGTATTCTACAATCTTATCTGCAAATTCACGATAATTATAGAATCCGTCTTCAGTACCCGGATGTTTCATCCAAGAACCAATATGACATTCATAAATTGCTACCGGTTCTTTATTCATATCCTTTTTATCACGTGCCGCCATCCAAGCACTGTCCGTCCACTTAATAGTGCTAAGATCACATGTTTTAGATGCTGTTCCCGGTCTAAATTCTGCCCAGTTTGCGTATGGGTCAGCTTTATATAATTTTTTTCCATCTGCTGTTGTGATTACATATTTATATAATTCTCCAACACCAAGATCCGGTACAAATAACGCATGAATTCCTCCCGGTCCCAATCTTCTAAGTTCATGACTCCATTCGTTCCATCCGTTAAAATCTCCGACAACATGCACTCTCTGAGCATTGGGTGCCCAAACTGCAAAGGAAATACCTTTTTTACCATTTTCTTCGGATACATGAGCACCTAATTTTTTGTAGATGTCATAATGGGTACCCTGTGCAAATAAGTATTCATCGTCTTTAGAAATGAACACGGATTCCGGCTTTGTTGCTGCCTTTGGAGCTTTTACAGTTTTTGTCTCTGCTGCCTTTTTAGTTTCTTTGGTTGTTTTTACTGCCATAGCTTAATCCCCCATTTTAATAAAAATCTTTTTCTCTTAAGATTATCATATCTTCTTCATCGTATCGTTTGCCTAAAATAATATCAAAAAAATGACCCAAATTCTTACGATTTGCATGGGCAATCGCTCCATCTACCAATTCTCTTACTTCTGCAACCGTTACAATATGGTCACTGGTCTGTCTGTCTTCTATCTGTGTCTGAAGTGCCAACATACCCAGTTCGTCGATGGAATATTCCAAATGTGCGGCATATTGTCTGCCGTATGCTGCTAACGCATCGTTGTTTAATTCTTCCACCTCTATACGGGCATTAAAGAAAGTATTCATAGACGGATATGCCGCCAACATACGTTTCATTGCCTTTTTGCTATCTTCCAAGATAACTACAATACCTGTTTTTTCCTGATTCAATGCTTTCAAAAGCTTCATAACAGCCTGGCTGTTCATCTCACTGGCCTTCTCAATAATAAGACCGCCATTGTTCAACTTGGCAACTGTACCTTCCACACTCTTACTATTCAAGGATGCACCGGATACTTTTGCGATAACACCGGAAAAATTAGCATCTGTCATTTGAATATCTTTCATAATGTTTTTTGCCAATTTTACAGTATCAGAATCTGCTTCTCCGGTAACAATTACATTTCCTGTATAAGCTGCAAGACTAATCAGATCCAATGCTTTCATAAATCTTCTTCTGGCACCTTTTGTCTGAATAAATGGCGCAAATAATGCTTTTTCTTCTTCTGTAAGTTCTCTGATTTCTTCTTGAGCCTTTTGAATTTTACGAATGGTCTCCTGAGAATCTTCTACAGATTTCACAGATTCTTCCGGTACGGACTCTTCTGATGCAAGAACTTCTTCTCTGATAAGTTGTTCTAAAGCAGCTGTATCTTGTAAGTTTTTAACCACGGGCTGTTCTTCTGCTCCCTGTATTAAGAGTTGTTCCTGCTCTGCAATTTCTTCTACAGTAGGTTTTTCCACCATAATTTCTTCAGTTGCTTCAATTTCCGGAATAATTTCCTCTACAGCTTCCTCAACCGTTTCAGGTGTTGTGGCTTCTGTTTCCTCTTCTTCCATCTCCTTCTGGAGCTGTTCTAAAATTCCGTCTCTGGCCTTTTCCTCAAATTCTGTAAACATACTTCCTGTCTGTTCCAGAACTTTCTGGGTTAATTCTGCTTTTCTTTTTTCCTCGTAGTCCTTCTTCGTCTTTTCCCATTCTTCCAGGACTTCCTGAATATTCATCTGTCCTGTAATCTGCTTTTCTACCTTGGTTCCTTCTTCTATAACCAAACCGATTTGTCCATCATACTCCTGAGACAATAAATCTGCCATTGAGGAAGGAATACCATCTTCTGTATACTTAATCGGTGCTTTCATTACAACATTTTCATTTGTTGGAACCAATGGACGACCCATAATTTCCCGGATAGAAGGAATTTCTTTGGTAGCATCGGTTGGAACTTCAAAAGGTACTCCGCTTAAACTAACTTCAATCTTTCTGGGCTCTACTACAGATACTACAGGTGTTTTTTCTGTCTCCCTAACAACCTTTGCTTCCGCCATGGCCGGAACCGCTTCTTCTACAGAAGTTTCTTCCTCAGTTTCTGACAGAGCTTCTTCTTCTACAATCTTTTCTATCTCAGACAATTCTTCAACCTCTGCAACTTCTTCTGTCACAGGCAATTCTTCAACCTCTGCAACTTCTTCTGTCACAGGCAATTCTTCAACCTCTGCAACTTCTTCTGTCACAGATAATTCTTCAACCTCTGCAACTTCTTCTGTTTCAGCAATTTCTTCCTCTGCTTCTGCAGTTTCCTCTTCTATTTCATCTTTGATAATAAGTTCTTCCATTTGTGCCGGTGGTGGTACAAGCTCTTCCGTATTATCTTCAAAATATACTTCTTTCATCTCAGAAGTATCCTGGAACATGGACGCCATAATCTGTCCTGTCACATCTCCCATAAGTTCTGATTCTTCTTCTGTTTCCACAACCGGATCACTGACAACCGGACTTAAAACTTCTTTCATGCTTTCTGCTAAGGCTTTCTGAAGATTAATGGTATCATACTGTCCTACATTTACGGTTGGTTCTTTAATCTGATCTTCGATTGGTTTTTCTACTACCGGTTCCGGTTTTGGTAATTCAGCATTTTTTCCGATAAATGCATTATAACTTGCTTCCTGAGCCACAGTTAGTGGCTGATGGAGCATCTTTAATTCCATGGCTTTTTTCACATATCTGCCATCACTGAACCAAAGAATCAATTCATCACATTCTTCCACACATTTAGTAGCAAGACCTACTCTATGATAAAGGTAAGCTAATTCATAGCCCCACTTTTCCCGATAATCTCTTTTTTTCAATTCTTCCAGAACAGCAATTCTCTCTTCCAGACTTACTTCATTGGCTACATATAATTTATACTGTAAGATATAGCGGCCATTATCCATTGGAGCCAACTGTACAAATTCTTTGTAATATTCCATGGCCTGAACCATTTCACCCATCTTGATACACAGTTCACACAAAGAATAAACAATCATTCTTCCATTAGGATGACGTTCATATGCCATTAACAGCAATTCTTTACTTTCCTTATATCTTCTGTTTGCTTTATACAAATCACTGACAGTACAAAGCATGGCAACACTTCTAACTCTGGTCCAGTCGATTTCATCTGCAATTTTAACCGCACCAAAAAAATCTCTTTTTGCTATTAAGCTTTTAATTTCTTCAGCTCTTAATTTATATTCCTGTTTATCCAAAACGCACCTCAATCACTTCTTGATTTTTGTGTAAAATATCCCACTTTTCTATCTTATTTAGTCTATCACAACCACTTTAAAAAGACAAGAAAAATGCCCTCAGTAATTTTCTTACCTTGGGCAACTTTTCATTATTTTTGTGTATTCTCTTGCATAACTAATTATACTACGTTCTGCGAATAAATTTTTTTCCACATAATGGACATGAAATCTCTATCTTCCCTTTTCCTTTGGGAACCCTGATTTTACGGCCACACCCTTTGCAACGATAAATTTTATGGGTTTTACGCATGGAAATTCTAAGTTTCAAAAATTCCAGTTCTTGCAAAAATTTACGATTTTCTTCTCTTCTGCGATTAACATCTTTGGAACAGAAGCGGTATAAACTATAAAAAACCCCTATCCAGCCAACTATTTTAAGAACCGTAAACGGAATCAATCTGTCAAATACAGACGCAAATGCATATAAAATTAATGAAGCATATAATACTGCCACCTGCAATTCATCTCTTCCGTTACGCCCTATCATAAACCGCTGTATATACCATTTAATTTTATTCCACATAATTTGTTCCTGTCTTATCTATCTGATTTTCTTTTAAGATTTTATCATTTAAAACTTTATTCCAGCTTTAAAGGCTCTTGATTCAAATGCTTCTCCAAAATCTTTACATTCATAAATTTCAATCGACGGTAATGTAATTTTACCTTCT
>JAFXGP010000041.1 GCA_017521195.1 Lachnospiraceae bacterium | reverse complement strand
TACTCACCTCTTTCTTATATTGCTACCATAAGAATATATAGGTGATATGTTAAATAATACGATTTCATCTTATTTAGTATAAATATAATAACTTTTCATATTCTTTTTATTCATATATAAGCTCTCTAGAAACCTGAAAGTGAACAAAATCGCTGCGCGATGGCCTGCCAAGGCTATGGTGCAGTTTTTTCTACTTCTTCAAAAATAGGCAGTGACAGGATTGTCCCAAGATAGTATTGTTAAAGCACGACCAATAACAAACTTCAAACACGGGCTTAGTCCCAACAACTGCCTATGAAAAGAATATCATCTTTAGGCTGCTTACACAAGCAGTTTTATTTTGCAAATGCTCCTCCATGATAGGTAGTTACTGTTTATATTACTACTTTTATTTCATGGAGGTTATTTTATGTACGAATCATATATTAATAAAATCGAAGACGTCGGAAAGCTTAGAAATCTTAAGCCTAAAACTATTACTCTTTACCAGAAAAATGTTTCTCGTTTTTTGAATTTTATCCAAAAAAATCCAGAAGAACTGACTTGCGAAGATGCCAGAAATTATCTTCTCCATTTACAAGGCAAAGGAGACAAAGCTTCTACACTTAACAATAATAATGGGTCGCTTGTATTTTTTTATAAACGTGTCTTAGGTAAGCTGTGGGATGATAACTTAGTTCCTCGAGCCATTAATGATTATGCTGTTCCGGAAGTCCTTTCTTTTCATGATGTTGAGAAACTTTTAAATGCAACAGGAGATTTAAAATACAAAGCTATTTTTGCAATCATGTATTCCTCCGGCTTACGGATTTCAGAAGTATTACATTTGCACTATGAAGATATTTCAAGAAAAAATATGCAGATTTATATACGAGACTCTAAAACTCATACAGCTCGTTATGCACTATTGTCCAAGAGAGCTCTCGATATTCTTACTGAATATTGGTTCACTTGTGGAAGACCTGCAGGAATTCTTTTTCCCAACAGGTGCACTGGTGAATATCTCACAACTTCCGGTCCAAGACTTGTTTTCAAAAAGTCTTTAAAGATTGCCGGTCTTCCTCACAGTATACGCATGCATTCTCTGCGACACAGCTATGCAACTCATCTTTTGGAAGATGGTGTTGATATAAGATATATTCAAACCTTGTTAGGGCATCGTTCCCCTAAGTCCACTGAAATCTATCTTCATGTTAGCAACAAGGCATTATTAGGTGTTCAGAGTCCTTTTGATAAGAGAGCTGGTGAAATAAATGGGTAATCCTACAGTACAGGATATATTCCACCAGTTTTATCCACTCTATTTAAAGCAGTATTCTCCTTCCCCTCAGCAGGCAAAGGTGGCTCATTGTATTATCAACTGCAAGACCGGAGCTTATGGTGCTAACGTACAATTCTGTGAAGACTGTGGACATCCACAGATTCACTATAATTCCTGTCGTAACAGATGCTGTCCCATGTGCCAGGCGCTCCCAAAAGAAAAATGGATGGATAAACGTCGCGAAGATGTTCTCGAAGCTCCTTATTTCCATGTGGTATTTACCGTTCCTCAGGAATTAAACCCTTTAATCTATAGCAACCAACAACTTTTGTATGATGCACTGTATCATTCTGTTTCTGCAACGATCAATGAGTTAACAGCCGATACCAAGCATCTCGGTGCAAGGGTGGGATATATTTGTGTATTACACACCTGGGGTTCCGAAATGAATTATCATCCCCATATTCATGTTATCCTGCTTGGCGGTGGCCTGACTGCTAAAAATCAGTGGCGTGATAAAGGGGAAGAATTCTTCCTTCCGGTAAAGATTTTGTCAAAGCTGTTTCGTGGTAAATATATGGATGGGCTTAAAACGCTGTGGGAAAATGATAAACTCAGGTTCCATGGAAGTAGTGAAAAATACCGAAATCACTATACCTTTAAAGAACTATTGGATCTCTGTTATAAAAAGGACTGGATACCTCATTGTAAGAAAACTTTTAATGGTGCACAGTCTGTGATTAACTATCTTGGAAAATATACACACAGGATTGCCATCAGCAATCACAGACTCATCCGTATGGACGAAAAT
>JAFXGP010000040.1 GCA_017521195.1 Lachnospiraceae bacterium | reverse complement strand
AATTGAACCAAATCGCTGCGCGATGGCCTGCCAAGGCTGTGGCGCAGTTTTCTTTTTTCTAAAATAGGCAGTGACAGGAATGTCCCAAGATAGTATTGTTTAAGTGCGACCAAAAACATACTTCAAAAACGGGATTGTCCCGACCACTGCCTATGAAAATAATACTACCTGTCTGTTTGTTTTACAAGCGGTTTTATGATATTCATGCCCCTCCATGTAAGCAGTGTTTTGTTTTTTACTGATTTTACAAGGAGGATTTTTATGTACGAAAAATATTTTGAACAATTGAAAGAAGAATGTCTGATTCGTAATCGTTCTTCCAAAACAGCAGAAACTTACATAGCAAATATTTCTTCCTTTATGAAATGGACCGGAAATAAGCCTATGGAAGAACTCTCTTTGCAGGATGCCAGAGAATTTATCCTTTTCAAAAGAAAGTGCGGAGTATCTGCATCCACATGTAACTTTTATAATTCGTCTATTGCTTTTTTATACAAACATGTGCTTCATATCCCATGGGATCAGGATGTGGTTCCAAGAATGCGGATTGATGCACGGCTTCCGGAAGTACTTTCACTTGAAGAAGTGGAAACTCTTATCGAAAAAGCATCACACATTCGAAACAAAGCGATTATAGCATTGCTTTATTCATCCGGTCTTAGAGTTGGTGAATTAGTAAATCTAAAGGCGGAAAATATCTATATGAGCAGGATGCAGGTTTATGTTCCGCAAAGTAAAAATCATTGTGACCGTTTTACCATACTTTCCAACCGGGCCCTGGAACTCTTAAAGGAGTATTGGAGAAGTTATCCTGTGAAAAGAGAACAGTTTTTTGTTTCTTTAGATGAACCTCATATGCCGTTAAAAGTCAGCGGAGTTGAGATGATGCTGAGGAATGTCGGAAAAGATGCCGGGATACAGGTACATCCTCATACTCTCCGTCATTCTTTTGCCAGCCATATGATCGAACAGGGAGTTCCCATTAACTATGTTCAATCAATGCTTGGACACAGCTGTCTGGAATCGACACAGGTATATATTCATATTTCTAATAAAACCATTATGGGAATCAAAAGCCCGTTAGATCATCCGCAAAAAAAGAAACGCGGCCGTAAGCCTAAGAAAAAGGATGGTGATTCTAATGAGTAATAAAATCACCATTCAGGATGTTTTTCATAAGTTTCTTCCGGAATACAGTGAGGTTCATCTTTTTTCAGAAGAACAGTATATGGCAGCATTATGTATTTCTAAATGTAAAACTGCCGAAATGGGAGCAAATATCAGCGAATGTGAATCCTGTCATAAACAGTATATTCATTATAATTCCTGCAAAAACAGACATTGTCCCATGTGTCAGGGCATGGAGGTGGATGAATGGATTGATAAACAGCAGGAAAATGTACTGGATGTTCCATACTTCCATACCGTATTTACTATTCCGAAAGAACTGTATTCTTTGATGTATTCCAATCAGAAGCTTTTATATGATGCTTTGTACCATGCAGCACACCGGACTATGACAGAATTATCTTCTGATCCCAAACATCTTGGTGCAAAAATCGGATACATCTGTGTGCTTCATACCTGGGGTTCAAGAATGAATTATCATCCTCATCTTCACACCATAGTTTTAGGCGGTGGACTGGATTCATGCAATCATTGGAAAGATAAAGGAAAAAATTTTTTCTTTCCGGTAAAAGTAATGTCGACGGTATTTAAGAAACATTATATGAAAGAACTTAAACTGTTAAGAGAACAGGGGAAACTGCAATACTGCGGAACATCAAAAGAGTTCCAAAATCATTATGCATTTAAGGAACTGTTGGATATACTTTATGAAAAGGATTGGATTGTATATATCAAAGAAGCATTTAATGGTGCAAACTCTGTCATAAAATATCTGGGAAGATATACGCACCGGATTGCTATCAGTAACCGCAGAATTGTAGGAATGACATCTGAAACAGTGACGTATCTTGCTAAAGATTACAAAAATGGGGGGAAAATGATTCCTTATACAGTGAAAGGTAGAGAATTTTTGCGAATGTTTCTAATGCATGTGCTTCCCAAAGGATTTGTAAGAATCCGGCACTATGGAATTCTTTCCTGTCGTAGTAAAAAAGAAAAAATGAATCGATGCAGAAAGCTTTTAAACTGTACCCGGTATTTCTCGCAGTTAAGAAACAAAACAGTGGCAGAAAAACTTATGCTTCTGTACCGAAAAGATATTTGCAAATGTGAAGCATGTGGAGGAAAGATATCATCCTACAGACTTCGTGGTGCCTATTCACTTACAGGGTAGACAGTATAATTAAATATGTGCTGAGAAATCCTTCTAAGCAGGAGGGTCTATTTGTTATACCTTAAAATAAGAAAAGTATTTACATCGAAATTTACAGATTTGCAAAACCGAATACTTTTGATAAAATCAAAGGATAGGGAACTAATTGAAACACCATAGTGTCAAGGCTAAAGCTGACGCGATTGGGTTCAATTGGTGAAAATCGGTGTGCAGTCCAGAGGAATGGGCAGATGCAGTAAAAATGTAATCTGCTTTTTCCTCTGTCCTGACACCGATTGTTCACGAAATAATT
>JAFXGP010000039.1 GCA_017521195.1 Lachnospiraceae bacterium | reverse complement strand
TGTTGTGTTCTGTGTAGGACCTGCTAAGAAAGACTCATCTCCATCATATGGAGTATAGTTTCTCTGGATGAAATCTCTAACGTTGATTTCGTTTTCCCATTTGCCGCCTACAAAATCTGTCCATTCTGGTCTCATTTGAAAATGCCTCCTATAAATTGTAAAATATTGATATTAATAGTGTAAAAACTATAATAATCTTATGAAATAATTATAGTTTACGCGGGGTGACATCGTCAAGTAACGACGTGTACTTTTTTCTATACAAATGGGGAGAAATAGGGTATACTGTGATTGTTGTCTGCGGAAGTTGTACGATTAGAACATCGGTGGACAACAGTACGGAATAAAAGGAGGAATTATAAATGACAACAATAACTAAAGATATGACAATCGGTGAAATTTTAAGAACAAATCCTGCAGTAGCACCTATCCTTATGGAAGCCGGTATGCATTGCTTGGGATGTCCTTCCGCACAGGGCGAAAGCTTAGAAGAAGCAGCAATGGTTCATGGAATGAACATTGAAGATTTAATGAAAAAAATCGAAGCTTTATAATTCATAAGAAGTACGGAAATTAAGAAAAGCTGCAGTTGTCCGGTGGTGGAATATCACACAAGGAGTGCTGCAGCTTTTTTAATTATTAAAACACTAATAAGTATTTATCTTTAGATTTGCTGTTCCATAACAGCCAGTGCGTGAATAGCATGATTTTTCAGAATAGTTTTAAAATGTTCCTGCATATATGCTTCCCGGGCAGGAGAAAAATGTTCCATACGTCCATGTTCGGATAAAATGTTGCAAAGCCGGTTGTAATCTTCCGGTGCATGGCCGCTCTGGGCAATGACAAGATAGTAACGTTTGTTCTCCGGATTACGGTATAAGGAATTTTCTCCCTGATAGAAACTGTCTAACATATTGGAAAGGGAAGACAGAGTATTTAAATCAGAGAAAGAAATCAGTTTTGTAATGTTGTTGTTTTCTTTTGCAGAAGTATCTCCTGAAGTGTCAGAAGATGTTTTGGGGACTTCTGTATCACTGCTTTCAAGAGAGGGTTTTCCGGTTGCTGCTTCAATGGCTTCCAAATGTTTGGCTAAAGTACTGTTTTGTACTTTTTTAAACAGGTCTAAAATTTCATCTGCAGTTTCGGATAAGTCTGCCAAAGTATCTTCGGAAGAATCGTCCAAATCCTGCAGGGCAGGAGCAAACTTGGAAAAACGGGTATCCAGTTCTTCAGGATCTTCTACTTTCGTTATAATAAGTACAATACAGTCGCCGCTTAAGGGAATGGCTTCAATCATCAAAGGAATATCCTCTGCTTCGAATCCAAACTTCAAATTGGCCTGCTGCATCATATCGCGGAATAAATCTTTGGCTTTTTCGGTTCCATATGCTAATTCACTTAATTTTAACTGACGGTCAGCTAAATCAGCCTTTGTCAGGGTACAACGGATTTGATTATCATTTACTTTTTCTATTTTCATATCGTTTACCAGGATCCTTTCCTAGAATGTATTTTAAGTAATAGAATATATATTAATATACGAAAAAAATTAAAATAATTGCCTTTTGATAAAACTTATGGCATTATATCTTAATTTATTAAATTTTATACATCTCGAGAATGGAAGTCAAGTTGCAGAAAGTGAGAATTGTCGAATTTAATAAAAAAATAAGAAAATATATTGATATTTCGTTTAGAGACGAGTATAATTGCAGAAAAGATGCATTGGATAGTCGGTACAGGAAGGAGGCTACCCGGTCATCATTTTCTAAATCTTAATCTAAATCAAATATAGGTTGTTTGATACAACTGTCTTAACATGATTTCATAACAAAAATATATAGTCATGTAAAGTCTTACGGATAACAGGAAGTTATCTGCCGAATAATCAAAAAAACCCTTAATTAATATTGAGCACAATTCAAGTTTATTTTTTTCATTTTATTTAGGTACAGGTTCAATGCATCTTTTTCTATTCTCTTCCAATTCCCTATTAAGTCTGCTGAATTTAGTATAGACCAAAACTTATATTTTAGACGAATAAAAATACTGGAAAAATTATTTCAAATTAATATATCACAATGCTGTTTATCTTGATTTAATGGATTCAGAAAAAAAGAAAGGTAAAAAAATGGATGAGCAAAATAAAGAGATATTGAGAGAACTGATAAAAGCTTCTGAGGAAGGAGTTTTGTTATACAAAAAAGAAAAATTGGCATCACCAACAGAGATTATAGATTTTTCTGCTGTACATGAAGACATGTTTTATGATTTGGAATTTATTGTAAAAAATGAAAAAGGTGAAGTAAAAGAATTATGGTTTGGTGACGGCAAAAAACGGCCTTGAGGTTAGATAAGTGACCTCCTATCAATAATAAAACGGGAATTCCCATTCCCCCTGCTGTTTCCTGAATAAGGAATCGTTTTTTGTCGAAATAGGTAATGACGGAGAATAAATAGTTTGCTATAATTAAGGGCAATTAAACATAACACACGAAGTTTTTGTTTTTGGAGGAAAAGCAATGGCAAAGAGAAGAAAAAGTAAGAAAAATAATCCACTGATTCCTGTGTTAGTAGCGATTGCCCTGATTATAGTAATCGGCGGTGGTGCGGCAGGCAGTCTGCTGTTAAGTAAATATTCTTATTCAGATGAGAAAATGGATTTAAATGAGTATTTTAATATTACAAAGGCGGATGATGTCGCCATTGTTTTACAGAATGAACACATCGAGACGAAAGCTAAGTTATCTCAAGGAGTTCATTATCTTGATTTTGTCTCCATGCAGCAGTTATTAAACGACAGATTTTATCATGATGTGGCAGAAGGATTGTTGTTATATACAACTCCTACTGAAATTATCAGAACAGAAGTAGGAAGCAATGTCTATACTGTGGGAACTGAAACTGTGGAAACAGATTATCAGATATCTTTTTATGAAGATGAGACTTTGTATGTTGCCTTGGATTATGTAAGAAATTATACTAATTTTTCTTATGAACCATATTTTGAACCTAATCGAATGCAGCTTACAACACAGTGGCCGGAAACAACTACAGCTGTGGTAAAAAGAGATACGCAGATACGATACCGCGGTGGTGTAAAAAGTGATATTTTACGAGAAGTGGAAAAGGGAGAAACGGTAACTGTATTAGAGAAATTGGAAAACTGGACTAAGGTAAAAACCTATGATGCTTTTATCGGTTATGTGCCAAGCAAAATGTTGAAAAATGAAGAAACCTTTGTTCCAAACGTAGAACCTAATTATATTGAACCGGAATATACATCACTTACCAGAGATTATAAGATTAATATGGGTTGGCATCAGGTTATGAGTGAAGCTGCCAATGCTACTTTAGATAATGCGGTAATGGCAAACAGTAATATGAATGTTATTTCGCCAACCTGGTTTTCTTTGAAGAGTACTGATGGAGATATCCGTTGTATTGCAACACAGGATTATGTAAATAAAGCACATAATATGGGAATGGAAGTATGGGCATTGATTGATAATTTTGATAAAGATGTAAGTACTTATCAGACCTTATCTAAAACTACATCCAGAACTAATTTGATTCGTAATCTTATGACACAGGTTTTAAAATATGATATTGACGGAATCAATGTGGATTTTGAAGATGTTAGTTATGATGCAGGAGAACCTTTTGTACAATTCCTTAGAGAGTTATCTATTGAATGCAGAAAAGAAGGAATTGTGTTATCTGTAGATAACTATGTACCGAGAGAATATACTGCTCACTATAACCGTAAAGAGCAGGGAATCGTTGCAGACTACGTTATTATTATGGGATACGATGAACATTGGGGCGGCGGTGGTGTTGCCGGTTCTGTTGCATCCATTGGATTTGTGGAAGATGGTATTGCACAGACGGTAGCAGATGTACCTGCGAATAAGGTTATTAATGCACTTCCGTTTTATACCCGTGTGTGGAAAACAAAAGGTGATAGTGTAACCAGCGAAGCTATTGATATGGAAACAGCCCAGAATTTTATTAAAAATAATGGTGTTAATATGTCATGGGATCCGCAAACAGCTCAGAATTACGGAGAAGTTGAAAAAGGAAATACCTTATATCAAATCTGGATGGAAGATAAAGATTCCATCGAAGCAAAGCTGGCAGTTATGAGAAAGTATAATATCGGTGGCGTGGCAGCATGGAAGCTGGGGTACGAAACACCGGATATTTGGGATATGATTGCCAAATATATGGATTCATAAATTGAAAAAGGAAGCTGTTCTATTTAGAACGGCTTCCTTTTTGATTGAGATATTGCAATACTCCAAGGTGAATTGCCCAAGCTATTTTACGTTGATATTCTTCAGATAGGAGAAGTTTTTCTTCTTCCGGATTGGAGAGGAAACCACATTCCGCAATGACCGTGGGGATGGGAGAGTATTTTAATAAGTAATAATCCGAGTTTCCTTTGATGTCACGGATTTTTGTCTGATTGGTGGAAGTAATGATTTGATTTTGAATGATGGAAGCCAATTCTTTTCCTTCCGGGGAATTGGTACGGTAAAAGCATTGAGCGCCATATACTTCGGGAGATGTATAGCTGTTTTGGTGAATGCTGATGACTAAGTTGGCATGATTTTCCTCTATTAAGTTGACACGTTCTTTCATATCTGAGATTTTTCGGTTTGTATCGTTTGTAGTTAATTCTTTATCCTCTTCTCTTGTCATAATGACATTGATATCTTGTGCTTCCAGAATATCTTTTAAATTTAAGGCAATTTGCAAATTGATATTTTTTTCCAAACTTCCGGAAAACCCTACCTTTCCGGGGTCCTTGCCTCCATGTCCGGCATCGATAACAACAGTGAATTGAGGAGAAAAATTGTTTGTATTTTTTTTGAAAAAGGATTTTCCGGAGAAAGTT
The DNA here is from genome assembly GCA_017521195.1 of Lachnospiraceae bacterium. Classification (GTDB taxonomy): domain Bacteria; phylum Bacillota; class Clostridia; order Lachnospirales; family Lachnospiraceae; genus SFDP01. The sequence continues at coordinate 8,457 of JAFXGP010000039.1, read as the reverse complement.
GGTATATTTGTTTGTGGAATAAGAAGTATTGCACTGAGACATATGCACACAATGAGCAGAATGAAAAAGAGTATGCTAAATTTTTTGTAAGGATTGTAATGTGTGTTGGATTCTTTATAGTCAGAGAGAAAAAATTTGGTTCTTTTCATTTATACGAGATACCCATATTTTTGTATAAGTTATGTTTGGATTGAATAATATATGCCTCTTTTGAAAGCCGGGAAAAGAGTATTTGGAGTTACAGGAAATGCACTATAAGGTTAGAACTTAGAGATTTAATTATGGAGCAAAACTTGATATTTTATAAAATATATCCTATCATGAGTGTTATAATTATAGAAAATGAAAATCAAGTAATAAAGCAAAGAAAAATGGAGGATAACAACCATGAAATGGACAAGAATCCAGATAAAAACAGTTACAGATGCGGAAGATATTATTATCTCTACTTTATACGACATTGGTTTGGAAGGAGCTCAGATTGAAGACAAGATTCCTTTGACACCATTGGAAAAAGAGCAGATGTTTGTGGACATTATGCCGCAGGCAGAAAGTGATGACGGAATTGCATATCTCAGTTTCTTTGTAGAACAGGATTCTGATGTGAATATTGATGAATTGGTAGAACAGGTAAAACAGGAACTGGAAGACCTGAGGATGTTTATGGACATTGGCGAAGGAGCCATTACTATTTCCGAGACAGAGGATTTGGACTGGATTAATAACTGGAAGCAATTTTTCCACCAGTTTTATATTGATGATATTTTAGTAGTACCATCTTGGGAAGAAATTAAAGAAGAAGATGAAGATAAAATGATTCTTCATATTGATCCGGGTACAGCATTCGGTACAGGTATGCACGAAACCACACAACTTTGTATTAGGCAGCTTCGTAAATTTATTACACCGGAAACTGTTCTTTTGGACGTAGGAACAGGAAGCGGAATCTTAGCGATTCTTTCGCTTATGTTTGGTGCCAAGAGTGCAGTGGGGACAGATCTTGACCCATGTGCAGTGGAAGCAGTGAGAGAAAACTCTGAAGTAAACGGAATTGACCCTGAGAAGTTTACCATGATGATTGGTAATATCATTACAGAAAAAGAGGTACAGGATAAAGTAGGATATGAATGTTATGACATCGTTGTAGCTAATATTTTAGCAGATGTTTTGGTACCTTTAACACCTGTGATTGTTAATCAGATGAAAAAAGGCGGTATCTATATTACTTCCGGTATCATTGATGATAAGGAAGAAACCGTAGTAGAGGCAGTAAAGGCAGCAGGTCTTGAAGTGTTAGAAGTAACTTATCAGGGTGAATGGGTAAGTGTAACCGCGAGAAAAAACTAGAATAAAAGTAAGTAAGCTGATAAAAGGCAGGAATGAAGTCTTGGAAAATCAAGGAAACGAATAAGGAATAAAACTATGTATCAGTTTTTTGTAGAACCTTCCCAGATTCAGGGAACAAGAGTAGTCATTACGGGAAGTGATGTAAATCATATTAAAAACGTACTTCGTATGCAGCCGGGAGAAGAAATTGCTGTAAGCAATGGAGAAGACGGCAAGGAGTATCGTTGCGGAATTGAAGAATTATATGAAGATGAGATTGTGTGTACTCTTCGTTTTGTCAAAGAAGACGGGGTAGAACTTTCTTCTAAAATTTACCTGTTTCAGGGACTTCCTAAAGCAGATAAAATGGAATTGATTGTTCAGAAAGCAGTAGAATTGGGAATCTATGAAATCATTCCTGTGTCTACCAAACGTGCGGTGGTGAAATTGGATGAGAAAAAAGCAAAATCCAAAATAGCCCGTTGGCAGACCATCAGTGAGGCTGCGGCAAAACAAAGCAAACGTCGTATTGTGCCACAGATTCATACAGTGATGTCTTTTAAAGAAGCGGTTGCTTATGCGAAAGATATGCAGGTAAAACTTATACCTTATGAATTGGCAGAGGGCATGGAAAAAACAAGAAAAATTATCGGTAGTTTGAAACCGGGAGAAGATATTGCTATTTTTATTGGTCCGGAGGGCGGATTTGAAGAAAATGAAATTCAAACTGCTTTGGATAACGGTATTGAACCAATTACCTTGGGGAAAAGAATTCTCCGGACGGAAACCGCAGGTTTCACCATTCTTTCCTGGATTATGTACCAACTGGAAGGTATGGGAATATAATATACAATAAGGCTTAAGGAGTGAATGACGTGACAGAAGTTTATCTGGACAATTCTGCCACTACCAGATGTTTGGACTGTGTGGCAAGTACAGTAACCAAAGTCATGTGCGAAGATTATGGAAATTCTTCCAGTATGCACATGAAAGGTGTACAGGCAGAAAATTATATAAAAATGGCAAAAAATGTAATTGCCAAAAATTTAAAAGTAAATGAAAAAGAAATCTATTTTACTTCCGGAGGAACCGAATCTGACAACCTGGCAATTATCGGAACTGCCATGGCAAATAACAGAGCCGGAAATCATATTATTACAACTTGTATTGAACATCCGGCGGTGCTTCGTACCATGGAATATTTGGAAAGTCAGGGATTCCGGGTGACGCATCTTCCTGTAGACCATGCAGGCCGTATTCGCTTGGAAGATTTGGAAAAAGCATTAACACCGGCAACCATTTTGGTTTCCATTATGCATACCAATAATGAAATTGGTTCCCTACAGCCTATTGCAGAAGCAGGTAACATTATTAAACGTTTTAATCCCAACATTGTATTTCATGTAGATGCAGTACAGGGATATGGTAAATTTAAAATTTGGCCAAAGAAAATGGGAGTGGATTTATTATCTGTCAGCGGACATAAAATTCATGGACCTAAGGGAATTGGATTTTTATACATTAATGAAAAGATAAAGATAAAACCTATTTCTTACGGCGGCGGACAGCAAAAGGGAATGCGCTCCGGAACAGATAATGTACCGGGGATTGCGGGAATTGCCAGAGCTGTAGAAGAAGTTTATAAATATTTGGATAAGGATGTAGAAAGACTGTATTCTTTGAAAGAATACTTTGTTAATGGAGTGATGCAGATTCCGGATGTGAAAATCAACGGTTATACAGGTTATGACAGCGCTCCTCATATTGTCAGTGTATCGATTCGCGGAATCCGCAGTGAAGTATTGCTTCATGCGTTAGAAGACAGAGGAATTTATGTATCGGCAGGAAGTGCCTGCTCATCTCATAAGCCTGCACCGTCCAATACATTGAAAGCCATCGGAGTGGAAAAGGATATGTTAGATTCTACCATCCGTTTTAGTTTTTCTATTTTTACTACAAAAGAAGAAATCGACTATACATTAAAAGTCTTGTATGATATAATTCCCATGCTTCGCAAGTATACAAGACGTTAAGCGATAGAAAGAAACAAGCGATTAGGGTGCCGCGATGCATCTATAACCAATATATGGAGGAAATATGTTTACAGCATTTTTGATAAAATATGCCGAGATCGGTGTAAAAGGAAAAAACAGATATTTATTTGAAGACGCATTAGTACAACAGATTAAATATGCATTAAAGAGATGTGAAGGTGAATTCAAAGTTAGAAAGACTCAGGGGCGTATTTATGTAGATGCTGTGAGTGAGTTTGATTTTGATGAAACCGTAGACAATTTGAAGACAGTATTCGGTATTTCCGGCATTTGTCCTGTAGTTTATGTAGAAGACGAAGGCTTTGAAAAACTTGGAAAAGATATTGTGGAATATATTGATAATGTATATCCTGATAAAAATAAAACTTTTAAGGTAAATGCAAGACGTGCCAGAAAGAATTATCCGTTGGATACCATGGAGTTAAACCGTGAGGTTGGTGCGGTGATTTTAGATGCATTTCCGGAAATGACCGTGGATGTTCATAATCCGGATATTATGCTTTATTTGGAAATCCGTGAAAAGATTTATATTTACTCTGAAATTATTCCGGGACCGGGTGGAATGCCTGTAGGAACTAATGGAAAAGCTATGTTACTTCTTTCAGGCGGTATTGATTCTCCGGTAGCAGGATATATGATCAGTAAACGTGGGGTTAAGATTGATGCAGTGTATTTCCATGCGCCTCCGTATACAAGTGAAAGAGCAAAACAGAAAGTTGTGGATTTGGCAAGATTAGTATCCCGTTACAGTGGACCGATTTATCTTCATGTAATTAATTTTACAGATATCCAGTTGGCGATTTATGAAAAATGTCCGCATGATGAATTGACTATAATTATGCGTCGATACATGATGAAAATTGCAGAACAGATTGCGCAGGAAACAGAATGTTTAGGTCTTATTACAGGCGAAAGTATCGGTCAGGTAGCATCCCAGACCATGCATTCTTTGTATGCCACAAATGAAGTATGTACTATGCCTGTATACCGTCCATGTATCGGTTTAGACAAACAGGAAATTGTAGAAATATCTGAAAAAATCAACACATATGAAACATCCATTCAGCCATTTGAAGATTGTTGTACTATTTTCGTGGCAAAACATCCGGTTACAAAGCCGAATTTGGAAGTAATCAAACGTCATGAAAAGAGTCTGGATGATGTGATTGATGATTTAATGGCAAAGGCATTGGAAACAAAGGAAATGCTTATTGTAAGATGTGATGAATAAAGATATAAAAAAGCTGCTGTCGGATTCGGCAGCAGCAAATTTTTTGTTTTGATTCGATAAAATATCTATGTAAATCAAACTAGATAGTATACTGTTTTAAAGTTTCAAGAATAGCATCAATGTTTTCTTCTGCATGGATGTTTAAGTCGATTGGTTTGGATAAATCTAAACTAAAAATACCCATGATAGATTTTGCATCGATTACGTATCTTCCGGATACCAAATCAAAATCATTTTCAAATCTGGTAATATCGTTTACAAATGATTTTACTTTATCGATAGAGTTTAAAGAAATCTGTAATGTTTTCATCCGAATAAACCTCCTTAATATTTTCATATCCTCTAAGGAATATACTAAAGGTGTTAAGGATAAAAGTCAATGAAAAAAACCTACAAAAAAAGAGAGGAATCTTATGAAAAAAATAGCATTGCACAACTTAGGATGCAAAGTAAATTCTTATGAAATAGAAGTTATGCAAGAAAAACTGGAAAAAAACGGATATGAAATTGTGCCATTTGCCCCGGGGGCAGATGTTTATATTATAAATACCTGTACTGTAACCAATATTGCAGACAGAAAAAGCCGTCAGATGCTGCATAAAGCGAAAAAAATGAATCCGAACGCAGTAGTAGTAGCGGTTGGATGTTATGTACAGACCGGAACAGAAAGTGTGAAGCAGGATGAATGTATTGACCTGGCGGTAGGCAATAATAAGAAAAAAGATATTGTATCTATTTTAGAAGAATTTTTAAAGGAAAAAGAACTAAACCGACAGCACAAAACACTTCATGAAACTACAATTCCGAATATCAATGACGGAAAACAGGAATATGAAGAAATGACTCTAACCCATGCGGGGGAACATACCAGAGCCCATATTAAAATTCAGGACGGATGTAACCAGTTCTGTTCTTACTGTATTATTCCTTATGCCAGAGGAAGGGTGCGTAGTCGTAAAGAAGAAGATATTCTGAAAGAAGTAAAAGGGCTGGTAGCAGCTGGATATCAGGAAATCGTGGTAACAGGAATTCATCTGAGCAGTTATGGATTGGACTTTATTAATAAAGAATCGGGAGATTATCTGCAAGGTGTGGATATCCGTACCCAGGCATATCGTAAGGGTTATCTTTTAGATATTTTGGAAAAAATAAATGCCATAGAAGGTTTGAAAAGAATTCGTATCGGTTCTTTGGAACCACGTATTATTACGAAAGAATTTGCCGATAGATTAAAACAGTTGGACAAGCTGTGTCCTCATTTTCATTTGTCCCTGCAAAGCGGATGTGATGAAACTTTAAAAAGGATGAATCGTCACTATAGCGCTGAGGAATTTAAGGAAAAAGTAAAAATCATAAGAAGTACCTTTGATAATCCGGCCATTACTACGGATGTTATTGTAGGTTTTCCGGGAGAAACAGAAGAAGAATTTGAGACAACTTATGCATTTTTGGAAGAAATCAGTTTTTATGAAATGCATGTGTTTAAATATTCTAAGCGTCAGGGAACCGTAGCAGCAGCAAGAAAAGATCAGGTGGATGACCGTATTAAAACAGTAAGAAGTAATCGTCTGATAGAAATGGGAGAAAAACAGTCTGCTGCCTATAGAGAAAGCTGTCTTGGGAAAACCGTAGAAGCTTTGTTGGAAGAGGAGAAAGTAATCCGAGGGGAAAAATATCAGGTAGGTTATACCAAAACATATGTTAAAGTTGCTGTAAAAGATGCATCAGATCTAAGTAATTGTATTATTGAAGGAAAAGCAGTGGAAGTGTTGGACAACGAGTATTTACTGATGGAAAGATGATTGTAGATACAATTATTCGGAGTCAATACGAAAACCTTATGTATTAAGTGAAAATATGGAACATAAGTTGAAATTTTCAGGACAATAATGTAATATATTTGTAATCGGTTACGTAAAGGACTTTGAAAATTCTTAGATTAAAAAAGGGAAAATCGGGTCGCGTGATTATAAAAATAAGAAGAATACAATAGAGGAGAAAGAGGAATATTATGCAGGATTTAGGACATACACAATTTTTTCAAGTAGAAGTTGAACCGGAAACAGGAGTGAAAGTAATTTTATCTGCTGTGTTTGAAGCATTGACTGAAAAAGGATATAATCCGGTAAACCAGATTGTAGGTTATATTATGTCCGGAGATCCTACTTACATTACCAGTTATAAAAATGCCAGAAGTCTTATTATGAAAGTGGAAAGAGATGAACTGGTAGAAGAACTTTTCAGAGAATATATTAAAAACAATCACTGGGTATAGGATACAACGGGAAGCGGTTTGATTTATGCTGTTGCAGCAGGAGGAATGTTATGCGTATTATGGGACTTGATTTTGGGTCAAAAACAGTAGGGGTGGCGATTAGCGATCCTTTATTGATAACCGCTCAGGGAGTGGAAATTGTTCGTCGTAAAGAAGAGAATAAATTGCGCAAAACCTGTGCCAGAATTGAAGAATTAATTGAAGAATATGAAGTAGAAGAAATTGTACTTGGCTATCCTAAGAATATGAACGATACCTTAGGTGAACGTATTGAGAAAACAGAAGAATTTAAAGAGATGTTGGAGAGAAGAACCGGGCTTGAGGTACATTTGTGGGATGAAAGATTAACTACCGTAGCAGCAGATAAAGCGATGATTGAGGCCGGACTAAGAAGAGAAGAACGAAAAGAACATGTAGATAAATTAGCTGCAGTATTTATTTTGCAAGGATACTTGGATTATAAAGCGATGCAGAAGAATGAGCAGGAATAATTTGAAAATAGAAAAAGAGCATTTTTAATGCCGGAGGAATAAATGAAATTAGAAAAAATCACTTTTTGTCCTGACGGTGACGAACCGGTGGATTTTTATGTATTGGAACAGACAAAAATTGCAGGAGTTAACTATATCCTGGTAACAGATTTTGAAGACGGCGACGGAGAAGCATTGATTTTGAAAGACCTGTCAAAACCGGAGGATACAGAGAGCGTGTATGAGATTGTATCTGATGAAAATGAATTGAATGCGGTTGCAGGCGTTTTTGAAGATTTGCTGGACGATGTACAGTTTGTGTAAAAATGTGCATAAGCCGGACAAAATCTGAGTATAATTTTTTAAAAGGCTTCAAATAAGGGGCCTTATTTGTGCGGAAATAAAAAAGGAGGAATTGTTTTGGCGAAGAATAAAGAATTGAATAGTTCTTCTAATCTGAAAGTGATACCGCTTGGCGGACTGGAACAGATTGGTATGAATATTACTGCCTTTGAGTACGAAGACAGTATTGTTGTTGTTGACTGCGGATTGAGCTTTCCGGCAGATGATATGTTGGGGATTGATTTAGTAATTCCTGATATTTCCTATTTGTTGGAAAATAAAGATAAAGTAAAAGGGTTTGTGTTTACCCATGGCCATGAAGATCATATCGGAGCACTTCCATACATTTTGAAACAAATGAATGTACCGTTGTATGCCACAAGGCTGACTATGGCATTGATTGAGAACAAGTTAAAAGAACATAATCTTGTAAATCAGGTAAAGAGAAAAGTTGTTAAATTCGGACAGAATATTAATTTAGGATGTTTCCGTATAGAGTTTATAAAAACAAATCACAGTATTGTAGATGCGGCGGCATTAGCAATCTATTCTCCGGCAGGTGTTGTAGTTCATACAGGGGATTTTAAGGTAGACTATACACCGATTTTCGGGGATGCTATTGATTTGCAGAGATTTGCGGAAATCGGAAAAAAAGGTGTACTGGCCTTAATGTGTGACAGTACCAATGCGGAACGAAAAGGATTTACTGCTTCGGAAAGATCTCTGACAAAAACTTTTGACACAATCTTTTCAGAACAT
>JAFXGP010000038.1 GCA_017521195.1 Lachnospiraceae bacterium | reverse complement strand
ATCAACAGTCCCCTTTGTTTTTTCCAGATTATTTTCTGATTCCTAATTTTTCAATTAAAGCACGGTATCCTTCGATATCTGTTTTCTTTAAATAATCTAATAAACCACGTCTTTTACCAACCATTTTTAAAAGACCTCTTCTGGAATGATGATCTTTCTGGTTTGTTTTTAAATGCTCTGTGAGTTCGGCGATTCTAGCTGTTAATACAGCAATCTGAACTTCAGGTGATCCTGTGTCACCTTCAAATCTGGCATATTCGTTGATAATTGCAGTTTTCTTTTCTTTAGAGATCATTTTATTATCCTCCTATTTTCTAAATATCGCTTTATACTAAGTAACGGACGGAGTATCCTGAAACCGAGCATAAGCTAAAATCTCACACCAAAATAATATAGCACAATCAACATAATTTGTAAACAATTTTTGTTGATTTTTTTATATACTTTTCTAATTTCTTAAAGTATCTTTTTCTTTAATGGAAAAAGCAATATTTGTAGCATGATCCGCCACTCTTTCAAGTCCGGAAACCACGTCTGAAAAAATCATGCCGGCCTGTGGAGTACATTTATTTTTAGTCAGACGGGATACATGAGCTTTCTGTAATTCTCTTTCCTTTTCGTCAATTTCATTTTCCAAACGTACGATATCCTGCATATGGTTTTCTTTTCCCTGCGCAAACATTTCTACAGAGTAATTAAAAATAGAATTTACCATTTCTGTCATTTCATTTAATTCTTTCTGTGCTTTTTTACTAAGGGAAATATCTTCTTCTTTTCTCTTGGCTGCTGCATCTGCAATATTAGCAGCATGATCACCGATACGTTCAATATCATTAGCTACATGGAACAATGCCGCAATGCTCTTTAAGTCTTCCAACGGAAGTGTAGTCTGGTTAATTTTAACCAAATAATCCGTAATAGAATGATTCAGGAAATCGATATTCTTCTCTACTTCATAGACCTCATCAATTTCTTTTTTATCCATGGAAATTAACGCACTCATAGCACGATTTAAGTTTTCTCTTGCCATTTCTGCCATACGTTCCAGTTCGTGAATAACATCAACTACTGCGGTTGTAGGATTAAATACAACCTTGTCTCCAATGTATTTTAATGTATAACTGTCACCCAGTTTCTTATCATCTCCCGGAATAATCAAATAAGTAAGTTTTACTAACTGATTTGAGAATGGGAATAAAACAATTACCTGGAATACTTTCATTATCGTATGTGCGTTAGCTACATATCTTCCTGCATTTTGTCCGCTGGCATTAAATAACATATCTGCAAGTGGTTCTAAAGCAAACATGAAAATAACAAATAAAACAGCGGAACCGATAACATTAAACATAAAATGAATCATAGCCGCTCTCTTAGCATCCTTCTTCCCTACCAACGAAGCTAAAAGTGCTGATACACAAGAACCGATATTACATCCTAAAATAATAAAAGGACAAATATAGATTGATAAAAGCCCCTGACTTGCTAACAATAAGACAATACTTACCGTAACAGAAGAACTTTGAATAATAGATGTCAAAACTGCTCCAACCAATAAAGCTATCAACGGTCTGCTCATAGATGCCAACAAACCAACTACCTGAGGATCTTCCCTAAGCCCTTTCATAGCACCGGACATAGTATTTAAACCGGTAAACAAAATACCAAAGCCAAGGAATATCGTTCCTATCTTTTTCGCTGTTTCATTTTTAGCAAACATAACCGCCAAAGCACCACCAAATACAAAGATTGGTGCAATTTCAGATAAGTTAATAGATACTAACTGTGAAGTAATTGTGGTACCGATATTAGCACCCAAAATAACTCCCACAGCCTGATACAGTGTCATCAATCCTGAGTTAACAAAACTGACTACCATTACCGTACAGGCAGAAGATGATTGTACAATTCCCGTGAAAATAGTACCTACAATCAATCCCATAAATTTGTTTTTTGTAAACATTTCAACAATGTTTCTCAATTTGGCACCTGCTGCTTTTTCTATGCCTTCACTCATCATTTCCATTCCATAAAGGAAAAGACCAAGCCCACCTGCTAACGCAAGTATTGTTCCTGCATTCATTATGCTTATCTCCTCTTTTGAATTAAAACTGCCTTCCATCATTAATATCGCTCAGCATCTGTGCTTTCAATTCATCTAAATCCGTAAATTTCTTTTCAGGACGTTTGAATTTCAACAACTTAACGATGGCATTTTTCCCATATACATCTTGGTCAAACTCATATAAATAAGTTTCTACCCCTATCTGTTTTTCATCACTTACCGTTGGTTTTTCACCAATGTTTGTGATACTTTTATATTCTTTCTCACCAATAACGGTTTTAGAATAATATACACCCTTGGGCGGAAGCATCTTTTCCTTTTGGGGAAGTATATTTATGGTTGGCATTCCGATTTTTCTTCCCAGTTTTGCACCATGTACTACTTCTCCGATTACCATATATGGCTCTCCCAAAAGTTTTGTTACGTGCTCCATATTCCCAATTTCTACTTCTTCTCTAATAAAAGTGGAACTGATTTCTCTTCCATCCTCACATACCTTATCTATGATTTTCAATTCGAAATCAAGCTCCGGTGCCAACTTTCTTAACAGTTGGGCATTCCCGGCACCTTTATGCCCAAAAGACAAATCGTATCCGGCAGCCAAATAAGACATATTCATCCGTTCTTTCAAGACTTCTCTTACAAACTCCTCCGGTGAAATTGCTGCACTAATCTCATTCAGCGGATATTCAATTAAAATATCCACGCCCATTTTTTCAAAAATAATACGTTTTTCTTCTTTTGTAGTTATTTCTTTTGCCTGACGCATTCCAAACAAGACTTCCGGCGGAGGGTCAAAAGTAAATATAGTACTCAAGTACCCTTCTTTTTTTGTCTGCAAAACCTGTTGCAGTAATTCTCTATGTCCCCTATGAAATCCGTCAAACTTTCCAATGGCTACTGCCGTCGGTCTTAAAATTTTAAAATCTGTGGTACCTGCAATAATTCGCATGTTTTTCTCCAACTTATTACTGATTTATAAACATTTTCACAGGACTAAATTTCTTCTGCTCTTCACAGAATCGGTAAACTCCCATAAAAATATTATCACCAATATAGACACGATACTCACTCTTATCGGCCCGTTCTTTATTCCGAAATTCTTTTTTCAAATTTCTTTCTTCAAAAGAATTTCCATTCTGAACCAGTCTTTCCCATTCCGGCAAAAGTCTGAGTTCCGAAAGTTCAGAAAACATTTTATCTACGGGAATTACATGAGTTTCAATAACTGCATCCCTATTATCCCCTGCATCTTTCAGTTTTTCTTCCAATTCAGCTAAAGTTAAGGCTGTATCCAACGTAAACTGTCCCGATTTTGTTCTCTCCAAAGCTGCCATTGCCGCTCCACATCCTAATCTCTCTCCCAAATCATGGCAAAGAGTACGGATATAAGTTCCCTTGGAGCATCCCACTTTAATCGTAAGTTCCGGCAACTGCATGTCCATAATTTCAATATAATGAATGGTTACAGGACGGGCTTTTCTTTCTACTTCCTTACCTTCTCTGGCAAGTTCGTACAGTTTTTTACCATTTACTTTTAATGCGGAATACATAGGTGGAACCTGTTCATACTCCCCCACAAAAGTCTCTAAAGCTTCCGTTACCTGTTTTTCATCCACATGAACTTCCTTTTGGTCTAACACTGTGCCGGTCATGTCCTGGGTATCTGTAACTATACCTAATCTCACTTTGGCAACGTACTCTTTTTTCTTATCGGTCAGCATATCGCAAAGCTTAGTGGCACTTCCCAGACATACCGGCAACACACCTGTTGCATCCGGATCTAAGGTTCCTGTATGTCCGATTTTTTTCTGTCTCAAAATGCCTCTTAATTCAGCCACTACATCATGAGATGTAAAACCTTTTATTTTATAAATATTAATTACACCATTAATCATGCTATTTATCCCTACATCTGAAGTGCAATCTGCGCAGACAGGTTATTAATCACATCATGTACAGTTCCTCTCATGGTACAACCTGCCGCTTTTACATGTCCGCCACCGCCGAAAAAAGAAGCTATGGAAGATACATTTACCACTCCGTTAGAACGCATGCTTACTTTATACTCCATGTGCCCTGTCTGATACATGAAGATAGCACATTCAACACCTTTTACGATTCTTAACTGATTAATGACACCGTCCAAATCCTTCGGTCCTACACCATAAAGTTCCATCATTTCTTTGTCTACAACACTAAAAATACATTTTCCATCCATAAAACGTACACTTTCTGAAACGGCCTTTCCACAAACCAAAGTCTGCTCATAAGTCTTTTCATAAAAAGTCTCGTCTATTATTTTAGTAAAATCAAAGCCATAGGCAATCAATTCAGCTGCAATCCGCAATGTTTTTGGCGAAGTATTGGAATATTTAAATACTCCGGTATCATGTATCATACCTATATAAAGTGTCTTTGCAATTTCTTCATCGATTTTGCCTGCATCCATAAGCTCATACACAACTTCACAGGTGCTGCTGGCATCCGGAACTATAATATTTATATCTCCACATCCGGTGTTGCTTACATGATGGTCTATATTGATTTTTGTTTTTGCCCGTTCAAAGATTTCCAGTGCACGTCCCAATCTCTCACTATTACAGTCTAATGCAATGAAAACATCATATTCATGCAACGTATCCATATTAGAATCTATGGCTTCAATTCCCTGAATACATTTGAATACAGAGGACGGTTCTTCTAAGAAAACGCCCACAGCTATCTGTGGCATATTTTTTTTAATATACCGGCAGACTGCCATAACAGAACCTACACAATCACCATCAGGACGGATATGACCGCTTATGGCAACACTTCCTACACTATTTAAGAGTTCTTCCAATCTACTCATTATTCTCCATCTGCCTCATCACCGTCAAAAACCTCTTCATCAAACTCTTCTTCCAAATCGTCATCGGATACAATATCCTTTACGACTTCGTCGATTTTTCTGGACATATCTACACCATAAGCGATGGACTGGTCAATGACAAAATGTAATTCCGGTGTGTTTCTCAAATTAATAATTTTTGCAAGACGATTTTTAATAAAACCTTCTGCACTTTTTAATCCTGCTAATGTATCTTTCTGCGCCTGTTCGTTTCCTAATACACTAATATATGCCTTACAGTGTTTCAAATCAGGAGCAACTTCTACAGCCACAACACTTGTCAATGGAGAAATTCTTGGATCCTTAATATCTCCACGGATAATTTCTGCAAGAACCCTTTGGACTTCTCCGTTGATTCTTGTATTTTTAATACTATTTTTTCGCATCTTTCCCTCCAACTAAGCTTGGAAATGCTGCCAAGCAACATTCCCAGGCTTGCAGGTTAAACTTGTTTGATTTCTATCTTGGAACCTCAACCATTGTATAAGCTTCTACAATATCGAATTCCTGCATCTTGTCAAAGCCTTCAAATACAAGACCACATTCGAATCCTGCTTTTACTTCTTTAACATCATCTTTAAATCTCTTAAGGGATGCTAATTCACCTTCAAAGATTTGTTCACCTTCACGGGTAATACGTACTTTACATCCTCTCTGGAAAATACCATCTAATACATAAGAACCGGCAATATTACCAATCTGAGAAGCTTTGAAAATCTGACGCACTTCTGCATGACCAAGTACTTTTTCTTCAAATACAGGGTCTAACATACCCTTCATGGCTGCTTCGATATCTTCGATTGCCTGATAAATTACTTTATAAAGTCTGATATCTACGCCTTCTCTTTCTGCAGTTGCTTTCGCAGTCGCATCCGGACGAACGTTGAAACCGATGATAATTGCAGAAGATGTAGCGGCCAAAGTAACGTCGGATTCATTAATTGCACCAACACCGCCATGAATACATTTTACAACAACTTCTTCATTTGTCAGTTTCATAAGAGACTGTTTTACAGCTTCTACACTACCCTGAACGTCAGCTTTAACAATTAAGTTAAGCTCTTTCAAATTACCTTCCTGAATCTGGCTGAATAAATCATCCAGAGACATTTTGGATTCTGTTTCTTCCAATTTCTTTTCTTTATTCTGTGCAACGAATGTTTCAGCATACTGTTTTGCAGTTTTATCGTTGTCGTGAGCTAAGAATACTTCACCGGCATTCGGAACATCATTTAAACCTAAGATTTCTACCGGTGTAGATGGACCTGCTTCTTTTACTCTTCTTCCCTTGTCGTCAATCATGGCTCTTACTTTACCATGACTTGCGCCTGCAGAAATAAAGTCACCAATTTTCAGTGTACCTTTCTGTACTAAAACAGTAGCTACAGGTCCACGTCCTTTATCAAGCTGTGCTTCGATTACAAGACCTCTTGCTTTTCTCTTAGGGTTTGCTTTTAACTCTAAAATATCCGCTGTTAAAAGAATCATTTCCAAAAGATCCTGGATACCTTCTCCTGTTTTTGCAGATACAGGTGCAAATACAGTACTTCCGCCCCAGTCTTCTGCAATGAGACCATATTCTGTTAATTCCTGTTTTACTCTTTCAATATTTGCAGTTGGTTTATCAATTTTATTAACTGCTACGATTACTTCGATTCCTGCTGCTTTAGCATGATTGATAGCTTCGATAGTCTGTGGTTTTACACCGTCATCCGCTGCAACTACCAGGATAGCAATATCAGTAGAGTTAGCACCACGCATACGCATTGCTGTAAAAGCTTCATGACCGGGTGTATCTAAGAATGTAATCTTCTGTCCGTTGATACTTACAGAATATGCACCAATGTGCTGTGTAATTCCACCGGCTTCCTTATTTGTTACATTTGTCTTACGGATTGCATCCAAAAGAGATGTTTTACCATGGTCAACGTGCCCCATAACACAGATAACAGGAGCTCTTGTTACCATTGTTTCTTCGTCTTCTTCTTCCTCTTTTAACAATTCTTCAATAACATCAACCTTTACTTCCTGTTCACACATGATATCGAATTCGATAGCAATGTTTTCTGCATCTTCAAAAGTAATTTCCTGGTTTACTGTTACGATTTTACCCTGCATAAATAACTTTTTAATAATTGCAGCAGGCTGCATCTTCATTTTTTCTGCAAGTTCTTTAATTGTAATCATTTCAGGTACTGTGATTACTTTAATCTGTTCTTCAGGTTCTACCGGCTTTGGTTCCGGTTTAATAAAGCGTCCTGCTTTATTTTTGTTCTTAATTTCAACTTCTTTTTCTTCGTATAATGCATCCTTTTTAGAACGTTTATCTTTTGCCTGATTTAATCTTCTCTGTTCTTCTCTATGCTTATCATTCTGCATCATCGGTGCATCAGCGGCAAAACTTCTATTCTCTTTTTTAGACTGGTATTTATTGTCCTGTCTTTCATTTCTTCCCTGATTGCGATCGTTATCTTTATAGCCCCTATTAGCATCTTTATTATTACTGTTACCCTGATAAGAGCCTTTATTATTGTTATTATTTGGTCTTTCACTGTTACCTGCATTGTTGTTTCGTGGCTGTCCCGGTTTTCCTGCATAGTTACGGTCACCTCTTCTATCATCACCCTGTGGTCTTCTATCATTTCCACGATCATTGAAACGATTGCCACCGTTATTATTTCTTTCGAAATTATTGTTTCTTTCCTGATTATTATTTCTATTATTAGTATTTTCTTTATTCAGTTTCACAGGTGATTTTTCTTCCTGTACTACCGGTGTTACTTCTTCAACCACTTCCGTTTTTTTGGGCGGTAACATTTCCATTACCTTACCTGTGGACTTGTTAATCATCTGATTTGGGCCTAACTGAATTGGCTTTGGAGTAGGTTTATTCTCCTGTGCCGGCTTATTGTTATTAGGCTTCTGATTGTTATTTTTCATTGGCGGTCTCTGTCCACCCGGCATTTTACTGTATTGTGGATTACTTACGAAAACAATACTTTTCTTTTTCTTTGGCGCTTCTGTTTTTGTTTCTTCTGTTTTGGAAGCTTCTGCCTTTGGTTCCTCTACTTTAGGTGCTTCTGCCTTTGGTGTTTCTGCTTTCACTTCTTCTGCCACTTTTGCATTCTGTGAGCTTACACCAAAATGTTTTCTAACCATATCTGCTGCTGCATCATCTACTGAACTCTGGGCAGCTTTTACTTCTACGCCCTTTTCCTGTAAAAAAGCAAGAACTTCTTTACTGGATTTGTCTAATTCTTTTGCAAGTTCATATACTTTAAATTTAGCCATTCTACTAAACTACCTCCGTTACTCATTCAACAATTTTGTTAAGGACTTCGCAAATCCCGAATCTGTGATTGCCAAAGATGCCCGCATCTCTTTACCCATGGCATGCCCAAGTTCATCTTTTGTTCCGAAAATAAACATTGGAACTTCATAAAATTCACACATATTGGTAAACATTTTTTTCGTATTATCTGATGCATCTTCTCCTACAATAACTAGTTCTGCACTATAGCTTTTCACTGCTTTTTCTGTCATAAATTCACCACTTACAACATTTCTGGATCTGGTAGCCAGCCCCAACAGGGAAAAAATCTTATTCTTCTTCACACTCTGCAAACTCCTTTTCCAAGTTGTCATATACTTCTGCTGGAATGCTCATTTTGAAGGACCGTTCGATTCCTTTTGTTTTACGAGCTTTTTTCAGACACTCCTCTGTTTTACACAAATAAGCACCTCTTCCATTCTTTTTACCTGTTACATCAAGTACAATAGCGCCCTCTGCAGTTTTCAGAATCCGCATCATTTCTTTTTTGCTCTTCATATCACCACATCCGACACACTGTCTCATAGGAACTTTTTTATTCATTTTATTCGCTCCTCAACTCTATCAAACGATTACAATTCTCTTTTTGACATCTTATGCAAAATTATTCTTCGTAACCTTCGAATTCTTCTGTTTCATCATAAGATTCTTCGTAATCTTCATCACCATATTCATCCATATAATCTTCGTAACGGAATCCCGGTGCATCTTTCGCCTGTGTTTCACTCTTAATGTCAATTTTATATCCTGTTAATTTAGCTGCCAATCTTGCATTCTGCCCTGCTTTACCGATAGCTAAAGATAACTGGTAATCCGGAACAACTACTTTTGCTGTTAATTCTTCAGGATCTGCAAATACTGCTACGATTTTCGCAGGAGATAATGCATTCTGAATTAAGTTACCAGGATTTTCATCCCAGTTTACAATATCGATTTTTTCTCCTCTTAACTCTTCTACAATAGAGTTAACTCTTGCACCGGACTGGCCTACACAAGCACCTACCGCATCTACATCAGGATTGTTGCTCCATACTGCAATTTTGCTTCTGCTTCCTGCTTCTCTCGCAATACTCTTAATTTCAACTGTACCATCCTTAATTTCTGTAACTTCGGATTCAAATAATCTTTTAACTAATTCAGGATGTGTACGGCTTACTAATACTCTTGGCCCTTTTGTTGTATTCTTAACTTCCAGAATATATACTTTGATACGTTCTGTTGGCTTGAATACTTCTCCCGGTACCTGTTCGGATTCTTTTAATGTAGCATCTACTTTTCCAAGATTAATGCTGATGTTTTTACCAACATATCTCTGTACAATTCCTGTTACCACATCTTTTTCTTTTTCAAAATACTGATTGTAGATAACACTTCTTTCTTCTTCACGAATCTTCTGTAAAATAACGTTTTTCGCATTCTGTGTTGCAATACGACCGAATTCTTTGGATTTGATTTCTACATTAATAATACTTCCTACTGCTGCTTTCTTAGAAATCTGTACTGCATCTTCCAGACAAATCTGTAATAATTCATCTTCTACTTCTTCCTGAGTAGCTACTACTTCTTTTTCCGCATAACAAAGAAAATCGCAAGTTTCTCTATTAATGGTAACCTTTATGTTATCTGCTTTTCCAAAATGATTTTTGCAAGCTGTAATTAAAGAGTTTTCAATAGCTTCAAATAAAGTTTCTTTACTAATCTCTTTTTCTTTTTCCAACAAATCTAATGCTGTTAATAATTCTTTGTTCATTTCATCCTCACATTCTGCCCTTAGGCGTAATTTATTTTTATATTAAAAATCAAAAGTTAATCTTACAAGTGCTACCTCTGCTTTAGCAAATGTTCTTGTGGATTCATCTTCCATTTCAATGGTAATATCTCCATCCTGATAATCTGTTAAGATTCCTACAAATTCTTTACACTTATCTATTGCTTTGTAAGTACGCACTTCTACTTCCATTCCTATAGATTTCATAAAGTGTTTTTCTTTTTTCAATGTTCTGCCAAGTCCCGGGCTGCTAACCTCTAAGATATAAGCATCATCAATAAAATCTTCTTTATCCATTTCTTCGGATAATGCACGGCTTACATTCTCACAATCGATAATGTTTACCCCTTCCGGCTTATCAATATAAGCTCTTAAATACCAGTCACTGCCTTCTTTTACATATTCCACATCATAGATTTCTACACCGAAACGTTCTACAATTGGCTGCAACAGTTGTTCTGTTCTGGTTTCATATGTCTCGCGTCTGGACATTCTGTCACCGTTCCTTTCTTTATTCAGTTTTTAGTTGCTCGCATATGTATATAAAAAGAGTGGACTTTTTCGGTCCACTCTAATGTATGCTACATATTAGATTGTGTTAAGTATAGCATTATCTACTTGTAAAATCAAGTGCAAACACTTGATTTTATTGGGTTTTTGATTGTATTTATTAAGAGATTTCTTGCATTTATTGTCATTTCATCCTCTACACATAAAAAAATACCCTTTCTCACGATGAGATGGGCATTTCTTCAGGGTTGGGCTGTTAAATTTTCATTTATCAGTCAACAGCTCGTACGGGAATCGAACCCGTGATTCCGCCGTGAGAGGGCGGCGTCTTGACCTCTTGACCAACGAGCCATCTATAAGACTTTATTATAGTAGTACAATTTATTGTAAATTGCAAGTTTTATTTTACTTCTTCTGGTCTACCTCAAATTCATAAAAGTGATTGATTCCTTCACACGCTGTAATTCCAACGTGCATCTGATTTGAAATATCTTCGTGTTCTGCCACAAATTTTTTATCGTTCACACGGATATATAACTTCTTTTCTTTTATAGTTACTTCCATATCAACGATGCTCTTATCCTCAATAAAGAATTCTACAGCATCCACTTTTGTTACATCAATAGGATTTTTATCTTCTTTTCCCGGTACAATGTGCCACACATTACACCCATTTTCGTATGCTACTACTTCAAAATGAAGTCCGTACTGAAAACTTCCATCTTCTAACTGTTTACAATCATCTGTAAATACAATCAATGGTGCTCCGAATTTGTCAAAGGAACACTTCACTCTTACAGTAACACCATCTTTGTACTTTTCTTTTGTAATGATACTAATATAGTCATAATCTTTGATTTTTTCGTTATAGCCGTTTTCGATGCAATCTTCTTTTTGTATAAACTTATTCTTGGATTTGGATGCCGGGGAAGACACATAAATAAATTTATCTTCTAAATTAAAATCTTTATTAAATACAATTTTTTCTTTCATTGACGTGACCTTTCTTTTTTACAGCTCTTTTCGAGTCTTATACTCCCAAATCAGCTTATGATGATATCTTATCATCAATGGTATTGGTACAATAATTCCGCCACACATGGGCAAAACACACCATGCCGTATCCATGACCATAAGTGGTATTCCCAAAATATATCCCACCATAATTGCAACACTATACCATATCCACATCTTACCATGTTTCTTATTCCATGCATTCACATCTGTCAATTCTCTTTCCAATGGTGGTTTTTCTCCCGAATAGAACCCTACGGGTTTTTTGCTTCTATATTGTGAAATTCCTATTCCAAGCATTATTACTGCTACAAATAAATAAATAACAAATCCAAAGATAAACTCTACCATACCCATAACCTCTTATTCATTGATTATTTTACTATCTTCTCCGCACTCATAACTGTATGTTTTAAAAGTACCGTAGTAGTTACACTACCAACACCTCCGGGCACCGGAGTAATGGTCTCTACAATTTCTGATACAGTGTCATAATCCACATCGCCACATAACTTGTCATCTACCACATGAATTCCCACATCAATTACAATTTGGCCTTCACAGACAAATTCTGAAGTTATCATTTTAGGGACTCCGGCACAGGCAACTATGATATCTGCATTACAGCACTCTTCCTTTAAATTCTTTGTTCTGGTATGACAAATAGTTACGGTTGCATTTTTTTCAAGAAGAAGCATTGCTACCGGTTTTCCTACCACCATACTTCTACCTACTACCGTTACCTTCTTTCCTGTCAAATCGATGTCATAATAATCCAAAATTTCCATTACTGCTTGCGGAGTACAGGGTGGATATCCTTTTTTATCCCCTGCAAATAAATGCGCATCATTAGCACTTGTAAGGCAATCCACATCTTTTTCTTCCACTAACAAAGATTTGATTCTAATTTCATCTAAGTTCTTAGGCAATGGTCTGAATAATAACACTCCATGCACGGATGCATCTTCATTCAATGACTTAATCACATTTTCTAATTCTTCCTGTGTAACTGTCAACGGAAGCTCTATGGTTTCCACACCGGCACCTACATTTTCAAAACGCTTATAAATACCTCTTTCATAAGATAAATCGTCTTCTCTTGCACCAACACGTACTACAGTAAGTTTCGGCACTATTCCTTTTTCACTTAATCTGTCTACCCTCTCCTGCATTTCAACCAAAATAGCCTTCGCCGCAGGCATTCCGCGTAATTCTTTCATTATCTTTCCACCAACGTTTTCTGAATTCTGTCATAAATATCCTGACATCTCTTTCCGCCATCTTCTACCAGTTTCTTAGCTTTTTTATTCAAGCCACCTGAAATTAACGGATTGGTCAGAGATTTTGTGTTAATATACATATTCATTACAGCGCTTTCCATAGCAGCCTTGCAGGTAACTGCTGCCACTGCCACATCACTAAGTGCCATTTTACTTCCTTTTTCTTCCAGTTCTTCCATTACAGGAATCAAATCATACAATTTCCCTGCCAATTCCATAGGAACTACAGCTGCTGCCAAAAGTGCTTTTTCCATAATCTCAGCTTTCTTTGGATCGTCTTTTGGAATTTTATATGCTTCTGCTAAAGGTGCAAAAGCTTCCGCATCTTTTTCAATGTATCCGTTAATTTCCGGAATAACTTCTTCCAAATAAGCTAAAATTCTTTCCATATCTTCCTGATATTGTTCATATTTTTTCTTGCCGGAAGTAAGATTTGCCACCATGGAACATAGAGCTGCGGATACAGTTCCTACCAAAGCCGCTGCTCCGCCACCGCCCGGTGTGGGTTCTTTACTTGCAAGTGCATCGATAAATTCTTTCATAATCATAAACTCCTTTTTTACATTCCAAAATCAAATAAACTAATCTGATTGGTTTCCGGTAAATCTCCCAGAATTCCCAAATCTCCCATCAAATCACAAATAGTCTTGGAAACTTTCGCTCTGTTACGGAAATCTTCTTTGGATAAAAATCCACCATCTTTTAATGCTTCTTTAGCGGCCTCCATGGTAGAATCTGCCGCTTTTTCTCCCATGCCGTCAATACTGTTTAAGGATGGCATAATCTTACCATCAATAATCTGGAAATTACGGGAATGTGCTTTAAAAATATCCAAGGGCCAGAATTCATAACCTCTGGCATACATTTCCTGCACAATTTTCATATCTTTCATGGTATCCTGCTCTTTCTTAGATAAGGAATCACTACGGCGTTTATAATCAGCAATCACACTTTCCAAATGTGCTTTTCCCTGACACATAATTTCATAAGAAAATGCAGACGCACGGATACTGAAATATGCTGCATAATAAGCCAATGGATAATATACCTTACAATACGCAATCCTCCAAGCCATCATAACATAAGCTGCTGCATGGGCTTTTGGGAACATATATTTAATTTTTTTACAGGACCAGATGTACCAATCCGGCACATTGTTGGCAAGCATGGCTTTTTCCCATTCTTCTTTTAATCCTTTTCCTTTACGTACACTTTCCATAATGGTAAAGGACAAACTGCTTTCTACCCCTTTGTTAATGAGATACGTCATAATATCATCTCGGGTACAAATGGCTGTTGCAATGGTAGCTTTTCCTTCTTCAATCAAGGTCTGGGCATTTCCCAGCCATACGTCGGTTCCATGAGAAAGTCCCGAAATACGTACCAAGTCAGAAAAGGTCTGAGGATTGGTATCCAACAACATCTGAATAACAAAATCCGTACCAAATTCCGGTATTCCAAGAGACCCTACCGGACAACCGCCTAATTCTTCCGGTGTCACTCCCAAAGCACTGGTATTCTGGAACAGGGACATTACCTTAGGATCATCCAAAGGAATGGTAACCGGATCTACTCCTGTTAAGTCCTGCAACATACGAATCATGGTGGGATCGTCATGTCCTAGAATATCCAGCTTTAACAGGTTATGGTCAATAGAGTGATAATCAAAATGTGTGGTAATAGTATCTGTAGTCATATCGTTTGCCGGATGCTGTACAGGAGTAAAAGAATTAATGTCCTCTCCCACTGGAAGTACTACGATTCCTCCCGGATGCTGTCCCGTACTTCTGCGGATACCGGTGCATCCACCTACCAAACGGTTAATTTCACAGGTACGTTTCTTAATACCACGTTCTTCATAATAGTTTTTAATATAACCAAAAGCAGTTTTATCTGCCAAAGTTCCTATGGTTCCTGCACGGAAAGTCTGTCCCGCACCAAAGATTACTTCTGTATATTTATGAGCCTTACTCTGATATTCCCCGGAGAAGTTCAAGTCGATATCCGGCTCCTTATCCCCTTTAAATCCAAGAAAAGTTTCAAAAGGAATGTCAAAACCATCTTTTTTCAACTTTGCTCCGCATACAGGACAATCCTTATCCGGCATATCAATACCGGCTCTTCCGGCATATTCCCTTACTTCCTCTGATTCAAAATCATTATAGAAACATTCCGTACAATAATAATGAGGACTCAAAGGATTAACCTCTGTAATTCCTGACATGGTAGCCACAAAGGAGGAACCTACCGAACCTCGTGACCCTACCAGATACCCGTCTTCCACAGATTTCCATACCAGTTTCTGGGCAATGATATACATAACCGCAAATCCGTTAGTAATAATGGAATTCAGTTCTCTTTGTAATCTGGCTTCTATGATCTCAGGTAATGGATTTCCATACATCTGATGAGCCTTATTATAACAAATATCCGTCAATACCTGATCTGAGTTCTCAATTACCGGCGGACACTTATCCGGGCGCACCGGGGACATGGTTTCTATCCTATCAGCAATCTTATTCGTATTGGTGATTACTACTTCTTCTGCTTTATCGCTGCCCAGATAAGCAAATTCCTGCAGCATTTCTTCTGTAGTTCTAAGGTACAAAGGCGCCTGATCATCGGCATCCTTAAATCCTTTCCCTGCCATAATAATACGGCGATATACTTCATCCTCAGGATCCAGGAAATGTACGTCACAAGTTGCTACTACAGGCTTATTAAATTCCTCACCCAAGTCCACAATTCTCTTATTAATAGCCTGGATATCTTCGATAGAATTTACATTTTTAACCCTTTCCGAGTAAATCATAAATTCATTATTTCCTGTAGGCTGAATTTCCAGATAATCATAGAAATTTACAAGTCTTGCAATCTCTGTTTCTGATTTTTCATCCAATAAGGCACTATATAGTTCTCCTGCTTCGCAGGCACTTCCCAAAATAATTCCTTCCCTGTGCTTTATAAATTCACTTTTCGGAATTTTAGGTCTCTTATTATAAAAAGTCAGATGCGACTGAGATACCAGATTGTAAAGATTTACACGTCCGGTATTATTTTCCGCCAACATAATAGCATGGTAAGAAGGCAGCTTTGCCTTGGATTCCACACTTCCTTCTCCCAATAAGTTAATTCCCTCCATGGAGAAAATCTGTCTTTCTTTTAACATATCTATGAATCGGATAAACATTTGTGCCGTAGCACCGGCATCATCTACCGCACGATGATGATTTTCCAAAGAAATCTTCAAAGTTTTGCAAACTGCATCCAAAGTATGTTTGGCCTGCCCCGGTAACAATACTCTGGCTAAACCTAAAGTATCAATATAAGTATAAGTTACTTTAATTTTCTGACGTCTGATATTTTCATTAATGAAACTCATATCAAAGTTAGCATTATGAGCTACCAAAACGGCACCTTGGCAAAAGTCCACAAATGCAGGTAACACTTCTTCTATGGTTTTGGCATCCATAACCATTTCATCATTGATTCCTGTAAGTTGAGTAATCTCATAGGGAATTGGCACCTTAGGATTCACAAAGGCAGAAAAATGGTCTACTACTTCTCCACCTCTGACTTTTACGGCTCCGATTTCAATAATCTTATTTTTCACCGGTGAAAAGCCTGTTGTTTCGATATCGAATACCACAAATGTATCTTCCAATGATTGTCCGTTTTCATTAGTAACAATATTATTTAAATCATCTACCAGATAGGCTTCTACCCCATAAATAACTTTGAAGAAATCATTTTTATCCGGATTTTCATCTCCGGCTTCTTTTCGTTTGCTTTTTTCCGCTCTCCACAAATCTTCCCATACATGATTAGCGTCCGGAAAAGCCTGTACTACACCGTGGTCTGTAATAGCAATAGCCGGATGTCCCCAGGCATAAGCTCTTTTTACAATATCTTTAGCTTCCGATACTCCATCCATATCACTCATTTTTGTATGACAATGAAGCTCTACTCGCTTTTTCACACTATGGTCCATGCGGGATGAGGTAAAATTCTTAATTTTCTTAATTCCAACCAAGGAACCTATGGTAAGTTCACCATCGAACTTATCCACCATAGCAAGACCTTTTAACTTAATGAAAGCTCCTTTTTTGATTTCGGCAGTGAGTTCCGCTAATTGATCATTTCGGGTAAATACCTTAATAGTCATGGTATCTGTAAAATCCGTTACATCAAAGAATAAAATAGTTTTTTCATTTCGGATTTCACGCATATCCAAAGCAATAATTTGTCCACGAATGGTTACTTCTCCAATTTCTCCGATGACTTCTGAAATCGGCATAGCTTCATCTTCGAAATCTCTTCCGTAAATCACATCCGGATTATCCGAACGTTTCAAATTCTGAGGACGTCTGTAATCTGCCTTACCCTCTTTTGTATCATCTTTTCCTTTATTTTCTTTAGAAGTTTGGCTATTGCTGTTCCCACTTTTTATCTTATCTGTAGCTTTCTTCTCCGCAGCTTGTTTCTGTTTTTCTTCCGAAGACACAGCATTACCTTCACCGGCATCTCCGGCACCTTCATCCTCTGCTGATAATTCTGCCACTTTTCTGGAGATTTCTTCCACTTTACGACGAATCATAATCTCATCATCTTCTCTGTGGCGGTTACTATCCATTTCCACGAACTCCAAAGAAAGAGAGGCGCTGATTCCGCACCTCTCCACAATAATCTTTTCCAGAATCCTGATTAATTCTTCCTGTAAATCCCTATACAAAACAGTATCCTTTACTGTTAAAACCATAACTGAATTTTGAGGATAAGATAATTTCGCTTGTTTAAACATACTGTGCAGTACATGATTGTATTTTTGAATTTCCAGCAAAATACTGTCCCGGTAAGCTTCCATCAGGTTTTCCAACGTATACTGCGATGAAAGGGTATACTTTTCCTGTATTTTAATCTCCATAATATGATTCGGAAATAATTGCCCTCGAATCTGTTGTTCTGCTTCCCAGATTATTTCTTTCTGCAACAAGTGGTCACTTTGCAGGTAAATACGGAGCATGTCCTTGGCACGGTTACTGGTTACCCTCTCAATCCGGGTATTTTCCAGTAAAGATTTTAATTTTTTATCTAATTGTAAAGTCGGAAAAACTTCAAAAAACTTTTTGTTCATATCCCTTAATCATTCCAATGTAATAATTCTTCCTTCAGAACATCCAATAATTGTTCTTCCGGAATTTTCTTAATAATCTGTCCTTTTTTAATTAATAATCCTTCTTTGATACCACCGGCAATTCCGATATCTGCTTCTTTGGCTTCCCCCGGTCCGTTTACAACACATCCCATAACTGCTACTTTAATATCCAAATCAAATCCGGATACCATAGTCTCAACTTTATTTGCCAAACCAATTAAATCAATTTTTGTTCTTCCACAAGTAGGACAGCTTACTACTTCAATTCCGCCTTTCCTTAAACCTAATGTTCTTAAGATTATTTTTGCAGATTTAATTTCTTCCACAGGATCACCAGTTAAAGATACACGAATGGTATCTCCAATTCCCTGATTCAAAATAATTCCCAATCCGATAGAAGATTTAATATTACCGCTTGTTACAGTTCCGGATTCTGTAATACCCACGTGTAACGGATATGGTGTTTTATCTGCTAATAACTCATGTGCTTTCACACACATCATTACATCTGAGGATTTAATACTGATTACAAGATTATCATATCCCAATTCTTCAATAATACGTACTTTATCCAGAGCACTTTCTACAATACCTTCTGCTGTAACTCCACCGTATTTTTCTACCAAATCTTTTTCCAGAGAACCACTGTTTACACCTACTCGAATTGGAATATTTCTTTCTTTGGCAACCTTAACTACTGCTGCCACATTTTCTTTAGAACCAATATTTCCCGGATTAATACGAATCTTATCTGCACCATTTTCCATGGCAGCGATTGCCATTTTATAATCAAAATGGATATCTGCCACTAACGGAATATGAATTCTTTTTTTTATTTCTGCAAGAGCTTTTGCCGCTTCCATATTTGGTACGGTACAACGGATAATTTCGCATCCTGCTTCTTCCAATCTTAAAATCTGAGCCACACAAGCTTCTACATCTTCTGTCGGCACATTCGTCATGGATTGGATTAAAATTGGATTTCCTCCACCTATTTTACGATTTCCTATCTGTATTACCTTGGTGTTATCTCTATACATATCGTTACTCCTCCCCGATTATAATAAGCTCCTATGTTATAAATTTTTGTACACATCGTTTCTGATTTTATTCTTTTCTCAAGTATACTTCAAAACCAAAACTTTGCCTATACTTATTTTGTAACTATTCTATCTGCCAACTCATTCTTTGTATCTGCATGTTATGTAAAAATGTTTATCCATTCCGCTTTTATCCTCACATTCCACTCTGACTTTACACTCATCTCCTTCAATTTCTTCCCAAGGAATTTCCAGTAAAATACTGCCTCCGGTTTCATAGATACAATCATCTTTCAACAATACTTTTCTTAATCTATAATCTCTTATAATCACGTCTAATTTCTTTTCATTTGCATAAGTTGCCTTACCTTGCAACAAACATACAATACTAATGCAAAGCAGTAAAATTTTCTTTGCGATATAAATGCTATGCCTTCCCTCAGTTAAAAAGACACTTTTTTCCTGATACCATAATTTTCCACCGTTTCTGCTTCTTTTAATCCCACTCCAAAATATTATTCTTCTTTTCTTCAATCTTAACTTCCAGTTTTCTATGTCTTTTTTTACCTCACGCATACTACTATATCGTCTGCTTTCATTTCCCCTTGTACATTTTTCAATAATTCGTTCCAATGCCGCCGATATAAACGGATTCTCCCGGCGAACAAAAACTCCATAACGGCTCCTTGCATCCACCAGCGGAAGCCTTTCATTACTGCCTGTTACCATGGCATAAAGAACCATTCCAAAACTAAAGATGTCACTTTGTTCTTTTAAAAGACTCCCTTGACTTCGAATTTTTACCTGTTCCGGAGATGCATATCCGAAAGAACCACTAATTTTTCCACAACTTCCTTTTATGGAAACACTGCCTAAATCAATTAATTTGACTGTTTTATTTTCGTCAATCATTATATTTGCAGGTTTTAAATCCAAATAAAGCAATACCGGATTACATTGATGCAGATAAACCAAAGCATCACATAATTGAACAAGAATCTCTGACATTTCTTCCTCTTTCATAGGACCTTTTTTTATTACTTCCTCCAAAGTAATTCCTTGTACATAGTCCATAACTAAGATACTTTTTCCATCTTCTTCGAATGCATCCACGATTCTCGGGAAATTCGGATGTGAAATCTGCTTTAAAGCCTTTTTTTCTGTCATATTCTCTATTATTCCTAATTCCAAATCTTCCCGCCATTTTACTTCCAAAATTTTCATAGCCCATTCTTTTTCCAAATGAATATCCCATACCCTATATACACTTCCGCCTCCTCCTCTTCCTTTTTCTTCCATTATCTGATATCTATGCTTCCATACTTTTCTCATAGAACTTCCTCCTGTTTCTCCG
The DNA here is from genome assembly GCA_017521195.1 of Lachnospiraceae bacterium. Classification (GTDB taxonomy): domain Bacteria; phylum Bacillota; class Clostridia; order Lachnospirales; family Lachnospiraceae; genus SFDP01. The sequence continues at coordinate 6,155 of JAFXGP010000038.1, read as the reverse complement.
GATATCCCCAATATAGTGCAGATATATTATCTCTCTCTCCGGCAGATATTTTTTTCTGGAATATTTGTTTTAGCATTCTATCGGCCTGTTCACTGTTCTTAATCGCTCTTTCATTCCAGATACGTAGTTCCTTAAGTTCAAGATTTCTGTAGAAACCATCAGAACACATTAATATCCTGTCCCTTTTTCCCAATTTCTTGTGACCACCTGAAAGCAAGTACCACTGTCCCACACCAATAGCTCTGATTAAATTACCATTTTTATCATGGTGTTCTTCTGTTAACTGTTTAACTTTCCTATTCCTTAACCAATAAATTCTACAGTCCCCTGTATAAAGCCAGATTATTTTTCTGCCTTCCATTAATACAATCGCCACTGTTGTTCCCAAATGAATTTTATTCTCATTACCATAATCCAGAAGTTCCTGATGTATCTGGAAACACAACTGCTGTATCATTCTTTTCTGCTTTTTCAAATTTAATTTGTATCCTTCCGACAAAAACCAATTAGCTAACTGCCTCACCACATAAGAACTTGCTTCCTCTCCTTTCTCCAGTCCTCCAATCCCATCACATAAAACTGCCATAATTTTGTGATATTTTCCTTTTCTCAAATGCCAAAAAGCAAGAGAATCCTGATTCTTTTCCCTATAACCCTTTTCCCATAGATATCCGCAAAAAATCCGCTTTATCCTACGTATAAAAATCCCCTCCTTTTTCTGTCAGATGATAAGTTACGATATGTAATTTTTCTGAATCATTGGATTAATTAAAAATTCGAAAATACTTTGAACTATCTAATTTGAAATAGATTCGGTTAACATTTGTTGTTTTGAATTGTTTATAAAAGATATATATCACATTTAAATTGATTTTTCTACTTTAATTTGTATATTCTTTCATTAAAATTTATTTTATATTCCATAAACGCAAGAAACCCCCGTTTTCACGGAGGTTTCATTCTTATGAGGGGGAGATAGTGAGTGATCAACTATCCTGTACATACTATAACAATAAATTGTGTGCAAAATATGTACAATTTCTAAAATAATTCTAAAGACCCTAAAAATTCAAATAACTATTTCTATAATTTATTTAAAACTTACAACCAGTTTTGCATTACGTATTGAACTTCCCGTCTTCCCATATATTCATTAATGGATGGATAATAGATTACATGCATTTTGACACCACTGTTTCTGTTTTGGTTCTTGAATGCATTTAATACATCTTTTCCATATTTTTCTTCCACATCTCTTAAAAATCCATCTACATTGCGAAATAAAATGAGCGGATAACGATTTCCCTTCTCATCTTCCACACTAAATTTCGCCATGTCACCATTTTTCCCTATAATCCGAATGGATAAAAAAGTCATATTTTTTTGCGCGAAAACAGGTTTTGGATTCCCTGTACCAAATGGCTCCAACTGCTTTAATTCTTCCATAAAATCTTCTGTTGCGTAACCAAACGGCATAGAAACATCTATATAAACCTTTTCCTCTAAATCTTCTTTTGTCAGATTACAATTATGATTTAAAGTCTTACGGAATATATCTATATTTTTTTCTTCCATTGACAAACCTGCTGCCAGTTTATGTCCGCCAAATTTCAGGAACAACTCTTTACATTTAACCATTTCTTCATACATGGAATAAGCTTCTATAGAACGTCCGGAACCTTTGACACAATCTTCTCCCTTGGTCAGAATAAATACCGGTTTGTAATATTTTTCACGTATTCTTCCGGCAATAATTCCTGCCAGACTTTCATGGCAATCCGGAAGATACACTACCATCACATTATCCCGATTCCATTTTTTCTCTTCTATAATACGAATGGCATCTTCCACTCCCCGTTCCGTCATTTCTTTGCGGCTCTCATTTAACTTTTTCAATTCCGCAGCCTGAAAAATACTTTCTCTCTCATTCCTGCATTCCAACAACTCCAGTGTCCGGGCTGCAGTATCTAATCTTCCGGTAGCATTAAAACATGGTCCCAGTACAAATCCCAAGTGATAAGATGCCAAATTCTCCGGCTGAATATCGTGCACCTTAATAAGTGCCCGCAATCCGGGATTTGCTGAGTTCTTCATGCTTTTTATTGCTTCTTTTACAATAATCCTGTTTTCGTCCAACAATTCCATTACATCACAAACTGTGGCAATTCCCGCAAATTCTAAAACTTCTCTCCGTTCTTCCTCTGTCACAGGATAATTTTCCCATAATTTCAGAACTAGTTTCCATGCTACCACAGCACCACATATATTCTTATAAGGATATGTGCAATCTTCTTGTTTGGGATCAATTACTGCTTTTGCCGGTGGCAGAATATACTGTTTCCCCTCTTGTGTCATTTCATACGGTACTTCATGATGATCCGTTACAATGCATGTTATTCCCAAAGAATTGGCATATTCTATTGTGGTATATGCCGCGATTCCATTATCGCAGGTAACAATAGTATCTATACCCTCTTCATGTGCCTCCGTAATCATTTGCTCATTGATACCATATCCATCCTTCATTCTGTGGGGAATCACAACATCCACATCTGCATTGCACAAGGTTAATCCCCTTTTCAATATATAAGATGCACAAATACCATCCACATCATAATCTCCGATTACTCTGATTTTTTTCCCTAAACGGATTTTCTCATTCAAAATGGAGACTGCCTTTTCCATATCTTTTAAAAGATTTCCATCATAAATATCTTCCAAAGAACCGTATAAAAATTTTTGAATTTGTTCTTCTTCTATAATTTCTCTGTTACGGATAATTCTTGCCAAAACAGGGCTTATCCCATATTTTTCACCTATTTTATTAAAATCTGCACCCTTCCTTATTTCAAACCATTTTGCCATTGCTGTACCTTTTCACCTATATTTACTCGTCAATTTCTTTCGGTTCAAATTTACATCTCAAGGTGTACCATAAAGTACCCGCAATACAAACAGAAGAATAAGCTCCGCAGACAATTCCTACCATTAATGGCAATGCAAATTCACGAATAGAAGTAACTCCCATAATATATAAAACTGCAACCATGATAAATGTTGTAAAAGATGTAAAAATACTTCTGCCTAAACTTTGATTAATACTCATATTTACTACATCCTTCAATTCATCTTTACGTTTCATTTCTGCAATATTTTCACGAATTCGGTCAAAAATAACGATAGTTGCATTAATCGAATACCCTACAATCGTAAGCACACATGCTATAAAGGTACTTCCCACAGATACTTTTGCAACTGCATAAAATGCAACTACAATTAAAACATCATGTACCAGACAAATAACACTGCTGGCTCCGAATCGAATATCTTTGAAACGGATCCAAACATAAATCAGCATACACACTGTAGATACAGCTATCGCCAGAAGAGCATCTGATTTCATTTCATTACTAATGGCAGAACTAATCGTTTCTGCTGTTATCTTTGAAGTATCAACCCCGAAATTTTCTTCCATGACTGTATATAATTCTTCTCTTTCCTCCAAAGATAAAGTACGTGTTTTTATGATTACTTCTTTGGTTCCCTGCACTTTCTGTGGTACCACACCACCGCCTTTAGTAATTTCTTCCACCAAAGGTACTACCTGTGTATCAATTTCTTCAATACTTAAATCTTCATTAAACGTTATATTAGTAGCTGTACCACCCTTAAAGTCCAGACTGTAATTTAGAATATCGCCGGTAGATGCTTTGCTAATTCCCATAGATACAACTCCTACCACAATCAACACCACAGAAAGTCCTACATATAATACCTTTTTGGATAAAAAGTCAATTTTTTTAACCGGTTTTGCAATACCATATAATTTAATATCTTTCAATCCTATTGCAAAAAGAGCATTAATAATTACTCTTGTTACCACCAGCGCAGTAAACATGGATAAAGCAATTCCCAAAGCTAACGTCTGAGCAAATCCTTTTACCGTACCGGTTCCTAAAAACCACAACACCAATGCTGCAATCAAAGTAGTGATATTACCATCCAAAATAGCAGATAATGCTTTCTGGAATCCTATTTTAACAGAAGAACGTACCGTTTTTCCTGTAGCCAGTTCCTCTCTGATTCTGGCAAAAATAATTACATTCGCATCTACCGCCATACCGATGGACAAAATAATACCTGCTATTCCCGGTAATGTAAGTGTAATTTCAAAGCCGTTTAACAAAAGAATTGTTAATATAATATAAACAATCAATGCAATTGAAGATGCCAACCCCGGAAGTGCATAAACAGCAATCATAAAGACCATAATCAATACCATACCGATTACCCCGGCCTTTAAACTGGTTTCAATGGCTTGGGAGCCCAATTGTGCCCCAACTACTTTAGAACATAACTCTTCCAATTCTAATTTTAATCCACCAATTCTGATAACACTGGAAAGACTTTCTGCCTCTTCAAAACTTGCCATGCCCTGAATTACACATTTACCATCTGTAATTTCTGTTTGTACGGATGGTGCAGATACTACTTCATCATCATAAATAATGAAAATAATATCTTGATTCGGAGCTGCTTTTTTGGTTGCTTCCGCAAATTTAACAGTACCCTCCTTTGTCATGGTGAGTGCCACTACAAATTCACTGTTTCCCATAGAATCCTGTTGTGTTGCCGGCTGTGCTTCTGCAATATCTGTTCCGCTAAGCACCACATTACCATCCATGTCTGTAAAAATTAATGAGCCCGGTTTTCCCAACTCTTCCAAAATACTGTTAGCATCAGAAACCCCCGGAATTTCAATATTAATACGGTTACTTCCTTCCTGATAAACCAAAGCCTCCGTACTATAAACTTCAACTCGCTTTTGCAACTTATATAAAGTATCCGCCATATCTTCCGGACTTGGTTCTTCATCCCCTACTACTTCATAAGTTATACTTACACCGCCTGCCAGGTCTAACCCCTGCTTGATTGCAGATGCAGAACCTGATTTATTTTCATCAACACCAAAAAGACAAACATAAATTCCCGCCACAATTGCAATCACAATTACAAACAGACTGAGCCATCCTTTTTTCTTATCCATTTTCTCCTCGTGTGCTTCATCTACACTCCTTGTGTATGAAATCACTTTTCCTTTCCTTTTTTCTTCGGGTTAGTATAGCATAGATTTATTTTTTATTAAAGTAATTTTCATAATAGCTCTCTAAGATAATATTCCTCCAAGCATCCCGCTTCCTACACAAATCAAAACAGTTGTCGTTAAGTCATTTCCCAAATCATTCATATCCTGCTTTAAAATTAAAGACACCATAAATAATACGAGAAAATATAATATCCCGCTTACCATTCCCCACAAAAGTCTTCTGCTTCCGGTTCGTTTTCCTACAATAAAACCTGCACTTAAGCCGGATAAAATATAAATTATCAAAATTCCTACATCTACTGTATTTTCTGTAATCTGAAACATTAGTAACAAAATTGCCAATATTACAATTCCTAAAAATGTAACCACATACCCGCCAAACAGCGAAACAATTACATCTTTTATATAAGCCAGTCTGTTCTTTTCTCTCATATCTTTTATAAACAACATTTCCTTTCTCTACGCCTTGTTGTATTAAAAGATATGAAACATTTCCAAAAAAAATACTTAAATCTCTTCATCAAAGCTGTCCTCAATTCCATTAGCAATAGCCCTTGCTGTTTCTTCAAATTGGGTAGAAAATAACTCATTATCAGCATCAGAATTAATGAATCCTACTTCTACCAAAACAGCCGGCATTTGTGTGGAATTCAAAACAATTAATCCCGGTCTCTCTTCTACCCCCAAATTAATATATCCGATTTCTTCCAGCTGTTCATTGATGTTTTCAGCTACTTCTTCCGGAAATCCCCCTTGGGAATAAACTAACGTTTCTATCCCCTGATAACGGTTAGGGGTCGCACTGGAATTTCTATGGATACTGACAAATAAATCGCCTCCTGCTTCATTGGCTATGGTTGCTTTTCTAAAAGGCGCCTGATAAATATCTTCTTCTCTGGTGTAAACCACGTCAAATCCCATTTCTTCCAGAATTCTTCCTACCTCTAATGTCATTGCCAGATTATCATCTTTTTCAACTCTATCCCCATAAACTGCTCCTCCATCTCTTCCTCCGTGTCCCGCATCCAAAATAATTCGTTCTGCCATT
>JAFXGP010000037.1 GCA_017521195.1 Lachnospiraceae bacterium | reverse complement strand
TAGAAATTGTTTTTGTATTGATAGAGAATAAATAATAGAATTTAGTAGAGAGGAAAATAGATTTAATGAAAGTTCTGGGAAATAGCAATTGTATTATGCATATTATCAGTAATATGTTAAAAATGCAGAATCCCAAATTGATGGATCACGGTAGCCGGGTGGGATATCTGGTCGCAAAAATGCTGGAAGTGGAAGAGAAATCCAAGAGGGAAATTATTGAAAGCTATATATTAGGATTACTTCATGATGTAGGTGCATATAAAACAGAAGAAATTGATAAATTAGTGCAGTTTGAAACAGAAAAGGTATTTGATCATTCTGTTTATGGATATCTGATAATGAAGGTATCTGAAGTAATGGAAGATAGGGTAGATGCGATTTTGCATCATCATACTCCCTGGGAACAATTAAAGATTATGAAGACTGAAAACGGTCAATTAGCAAATTTGATTTTTTTAGCAGACAGAGTAGAAATTTATTTAAGAACTCAAAATAAGTTTATAACTTCAGATGTTTTAGAAAAGACTAATTGCTTTTCCAAAGAGAATATAGAATTGTTTTGCAAAACGGATGAAAAATTCGATGTCCAGAAGCGTTTGTTGGATGGAAGTTATATCAATGATACAGAAAAATATTTGTATCAGGCTGAATTTTCTGAGGAAGAATTGAAAAAGCTTATTCGAATGGTAGCCTTTTTAATTGATTTCCGCAGTGAGAGTACAGTGACTCATACAATTACTATGGTTAGTGCAGCAGTTGCTCTTGGAAATTTGATGAACTTGGACAAACAGAAAATTGATGAAATATACACGGGTGCTTATATTCATGATTTAGGAAAGGTTGCCATTCCGTTAGAAATCTTAGAAAAACCGGGCAGACTTGATTTTGATGAGATGGAAGTGATGAAAACCCACATTATCCTTACCGGAAATATTATCGGCGGACATGTAAGTGACAATGTATATAACATAGCTATGCGACATCATGAAAAATTAGATGGAAAAGGTTATCCTTATGGAATTAAGGAAGAGGATATGACTTTGGCAGAAAAAATTGTTGCTGTCGCAGATATTTTCAGTGCCTTGACCGGAAAGAGAAGTTATAAAGACAGCATGCCGAAGGAAAAAGTGGTAGGAATTATGCAGCAAATGGCAGACAACTATCAGATATCAGGAGAAGTTGTTAAGATTCTGATTGATAATTACGAATCGGTTGTTCGGGAAGTGGATGAGAACTGTAGTAAAATTTTACATAATTATGAGGAAATTAAGGAAAAATATAAAACAATAAGTAAGTTGTTTTCTTAGTTAAATGGTAATAATTTGATATCGTTTTTTTCACTCTTAAGAAAATATTAAAAATTATACAGTTTGAATTTAAGAAATGTAAGGTATGATGTAAAAGGCCGAAAGGAAGAAAATAATATGGCAGGTAAAGTTATAGAGAGATTTTTAAATTATATTAAAGTGGATACAACAGCGGATGAGAATTCCACTACTTTTCCAAGTTCTTTAAAACAAAAAAATCTTGGCCGTATTTTAGCACAGGAATTATCTGATTTAGGAGTTTCAGATGTGTTTTTTGATGAGGAATACGGATATGTTTATGGTAAAATTCCTGCAAATGATGAGGGAACAAGTCCTAAAACAATTGCATTCATTGCTCATATGGACACAGCTCCGGATATTTCGGGAGAATGTTTGAATCCACAGTTTGTAGAAAATTATCAGGGACAAGACATTGTATTAAATGAAGAATTGGGAATTAAACTTACTACAAAAAAATTCCCGGAATTGAAAGAATATATTGGAAAAACTCTGATTACAACGGATGGAACCACTCTTCTGGGTGCAGATGATAAAGCCGGAGTGGCAGAAATCATGACGATGGCGGAAGAATTGTTAACTCACCCGGAAATCAAACATGGAACGATTTCTATTTGTTTTACCCCCGATGAAGAAGTGGGGAGTGGTGTAGACCATATTAATTTGGAACGTTTAGATGCCGATTACGGTTATACCGTAGATGGTGGAGCATTAGGAGAAATTGAGTATGAGAACTTCAATGCGTCCTCCTGTGTGGTTAAGGTACAGGGAGTAAATGTACATCCGGGAGAAGCAAAAAACAAGATGAAAAATGCATCTTTGATTGCGTTGGAGTTTGAAATGATGCTTCCAAGAAATGAAAAACCTGAGTATACATGTGGATATGAAGGATTTTATCATTTGACAGATATGCAGGGTAATGAAGAAAGTGCGAAATTAAACTACATTATCCGTGATCATTCCAAGGAAAAATTTGAAGCAAAGAAAGCATATTTGGAGAAAGTAGCAGAAGTATTAAATCAGAAGTACGGAGAAGGAACGGTTTATTTAACGCAGAAAGATTCTTACTATAACATGAAGGAAAAAGTAGAGCCGGAGTATTTCTTCTTAGTGGACTATGCAAAAGAATGTATGGAAGAATTAGATATTATTCCACGTATTCAGCCGATTCGCGGTGGAACAGATGGGGCAAGATTGTCTTATATGGGATTGCCGTGTCCAAATCTTTGTGCCGGTGGACATAATTTTCACGGAAGATATGAGTATGTGTGTGTGGAATCTATGGAAAAAATCACACAGCTACTGATAAGATTGGCAACAAAGAAATACGAATAATACTAAAGAAAAAGAAAATAATAACATAATAGTGAAAAAGGAGATTATGAAAATGATGAAGAGATTTTTAGTAACAATTTTAAGTGTTGCAATTGCAGCTAATTTAGTTGCTTGCGGATGTGGTGCAGTAAACAATAATGCAGAACCGGAGCAGGATGCTATCGTGGAAGAAGATCCAACTATGAATCAGCCAGCGGCAGCTCCGGAAGATACACCTGCGGAAATGCCTACACCATCTGTTGATACTGAAGCTACAGTAGAAGGAGAAACAGGAAATGTAGTAGATGGTGATACTGTGGGAACTGTGCTAGCAGAAGAATTCCATATTTTAAAAGTTGAAAATGCGGCTATTACAGCACAGGAGATGGCAGATGCAATCCTTGCAAATCCTATGATACAGTTTCCCGGAGCTACTATGGAAGTAGAGGAAGGGTTACTTGCAGGATTTGGAAATGCTGAGATTACAGGATTTAGTAAAGGTGTTACGTTTGCACCAATGGTTGGTTCTATTCCTTTTGTAGGATATGTTTTTGAATTGGAAGATGGAGCAGATGTAGATGCATTTATGCAGTTATTAAGAGATAATGCAGATCCAAGATGGAATATTTGTGTAGAAGCAGAAGAAACTGTAGTAGAGAGTGCAGATAATATGGTATTCTTTTTAATGTGTCCTGCACAGTTTGAAGCAGCAGAATAAATAGAAGTTTTGATGATTATGAGAAGAGCTCTTCAGAATCTGGGGAGTTCTTCTTTTCATTGTTATAAGGGAGGATTTCAATATGCTGTTTTCCAGCATTCCTTTTTTGTTTTATTTTTTACCGGTAGTTTTGATTATCTATTTTTTAGTTCCGTATAGCCTAAAAAATGCAGTGTTATTACTTTCAAGTCTTTTTTTCTATGGATGGGGAGAAAGTAAGTATGTTTTTCTGATGCTTGTGGTGATTGCGGTAGGATATGTACTGGGATTATTAATCGGAAAATATAGAAACCAAAAAGCCGGAAAGATTTTTCTGGTTTTAGCTGTAGTTATTGATATAGCAGTGCTGGGATATTTTAAATATGCAGATTTTTTTATCAGTAATTTTAATGCTGTAACAGGTATGCAGGTGCCTTTGTTAAAAATAGCACTGCCCATAGGAATCAGTTTCTTTATATTTCAGATTTTAAGCTATGATATTGATGTATACAGAGGGCAGGTAGCAGTACAGAAAAACCCAATAACCTTAGCTGCTTATGTGGCAATGTTTCCTCAACTGATTGCAGGACCTATTGTAAGATATATAGATGTTGAAAAGCAGTTACGGAAAAGAGAACATAACCCGGAGTTGGTAGCAGGTGGTATCAGAAGATTTATGATAGGACTTGGTAAAAAAATACTACTGGCCAACTTATTGGGAGAATGTTGTGCTGTGTTTAGAGAATCTTCTGAAAAAACAAATTTATTCTTTTGGATGTATGGCATTGCATATATGCTTCATATATACTTTGATTTCTCAGGGTATAGCGATATGGCAATTGGTTTGGGAAAAATTTTTGGATTTCATTTTATGGAGAATTTTAATTATCCGTATATTTCAAAAAGTATTACAGAATTCTGGAGAAGATGGCATATTTCTCTTGGCTCCTGGTTCAGGGATTATGTATATATTCCTTTAGGAGGCAACAGAGTATCCAAAGGAAGATGGATATTTAATATTTTTATGGTCTGGTTTTTAACCGGTTTTTGGCATGGTGCAGCATGGAATTTTATAATATGGGGACTTTACTTTGTAGTATTTCTTTTGTTAGAAAAATTTTGGCTTGGAAAATATCTTGAAAGAGCAAAAGTATGGAATCATATATATGTTTTATTTTTTATTATGATAAGCTTTATGATTTTTGATGCGGTATCTATGCAGGAAGCGGGGAAAAATATTGCCGGTTTATTTGGAATTGGTACTGAAGGTTTCGTATCTATGGAAAGCATATATTATTTGAAAAATTATTTGTTGATTTTTCTTATGGCAATAATAGGAGCAACACCATTGCCGAAAAAAATTTATGAAAAAATAATGAATGTGCCGGCAGGAAGAAAAGTAGTTAATGTAATGGAACCCATATTTTTGGCAGGCTTATTTTTGATAATTACTGCATTTTTAGTAGATGGTTCCTTTAATCCGTTTTTGTATTTCAGATTTTAAAAAATATAAAAATGGAGTATGAGTTAAAATAGATATGAAAATTTCTGAATAGAAAGATGAGAGGTATGATTTAGAGTATGAAATCTAAACCTGTGAATGAAGAAAAGAGATTTATTTTTCATAGAAATTTTGTTTTGGTTTTAGTTATGGGAGTGGTTTTGTTTGGCTTATCTGTATATTGCTGGTTGAAACCGGAAGATAAGTTTTCGGAAAGTGAAAGAAGAGTTTTGAAATCATTTCCTAAATTAACAGCGGAAACTATCATAAACGGAAAGTTTATGAAGGAATTCGAAGATTATTCTGTAGATCAATTCCCTTTCAGGGAAGAATTTCGAACTTTAAAGGCGTACGCATCTTATGGTTTGTTGGGGAAAAAAGATAATAATGGGATTTATATGACAGAGGGACATTTGTCTAAAATAGAATACCCTATGCAGATTTCAATGCTGGACAATGCAGCCATACGAATGGAAGAAATATACAATCTGTATTTGAGGGATGAAAACAGTAAGTGTTATTTTTCCATTGTTCCGGATAAAAATTTTTATTTGGCAAAAGAGAACGGGTATCCGGCTATGGATTACGATAATCTATTTTCTTATATGAAAGAAAAAGTGGATTTTGCCAAGTATATAGATATTACCGGATTGCTGGATTTACAAGATTACTATAAAACGGATACTCACTGGCGACAGGAGGAAATTGTAGATGTAGCGCAATTTCTACAGAAAGAAATGGTAGGAGTATCCTCTGATACGAAATATGAAGTAAAAGAAGTGCCGGTTCCTTTTTATGGTGTATATTGTGGGCAATCTGCATTGTCGGTGGAACCGGATAAGCTGTATTATCTGGAAAGCGAAGCATTAAGGGATTGCATTGTAACTTCTTATGATACAGGAAAGCCATTGCCGACGAATATTTACAACATGGAGAAAGTTTTAGGGCATGATGCTTATGAAATGTTTTTATCCGGTACAAGTGCTCTTCAGGTGATTGAAAATCCAAAGGTTGAAAACCAAAAAGAACTGATTGTATTCAGAGATTCTTTTGGCAGCAGTCTGGTTCCGCTTTTGGTGGATGGGTACTCCAAAATTACAGTAATTGATATCCGCTATGTACAAAGTAAGATGTTGGGAAATCTGGTGGATTTTCATGGACAGGATACTTTATTCATCTACAGTACTATAATATTAAATAACAGTATGTCATTACGTTAAAAATAAAAACATGCGTTATTTAAAGACATGTATCCGTATTTAATTTATCTTGCCAAGTAGTATAACAAAATGGTATACTACACTAGAATAAGTATGAAAAGTAAAGAAGGGGTGAAGGCAGTGGTAGACCGTAAGAAACGGGTTCAACGGCTGAAAAAGATTATTTTAGCAATGATAGCTGTATTTTTAATTCTGCCGTCTTTATTCTGTATCATCCTGGCTGTTAAAATAGGTAATCTGGAACGTCAGATTAAGGAATTAAAAACAGAGACACATAAAAGTCTTGAAATTGTCTGGAATGAGAAAGATGTTTTGGCTTCTGAAGAGCCGGGAAATGAGTATTCCGATGAGAATGAAGTGATTACTGAAGAAGATAATGGACTAAAAAAAGTATATTTAACCTTTGATGATGGCCCAAGTATTTATACGAAAGATATTTTGGACATCTTGAAAAGATATAATGTAAAAGCTACTTTCTTTGTGACAGGTATGAATACTCCGTTATATGATGAATATTTACAGAAGATATTGGATGACGGACATTCTTTGGGAATTCATACATATAGTCACGTATATAGTGATGTTTATGAATCGTTAGAGTCATTCCAAGCTGATTTCAATAAAATGAGAGATTATATCAAACAGCAGACGGGACAAGATATTAGTTTATACCGGTTTCCCGGCGGCAGCGGAAATAATGTTGTTTCCGCTCAAACCAGAGAGCAGATTATGGAGTGGCTTGAAGCAGAAGGAATTAAGTATTTTGATTGGAATGTATCCAGTGGAGATGCTGAGAACAGAATTCTTTCGGCAGAAACTATAGCCGATAATTGTATCGAAGGAGTCAAAAAATGTAATACAGCAATTGTACTGTTACATGATGCCGGAGGGAAAAAAAGTACGATAGAGGCGTTGCCTCTTATCATAGAAGGTATCAATCAGCTGGATGATACCATATTGTTACCGATAGATGAGGAAACAGTAACCATACAGCAAATACGTTCAACAAAAGAATAGACGGAGGAAAATACAATGGGATTTTTTCAGGATTTAAAAGAAGATTTATCACAGGCTGTAACAGAATTGGTGCCGGAAGAAGATAAAGAAACTGTGATTGATGAAAAACAGGCAGAGGATGATCTTGCAGAGATCGAAGCTATGTTAAGAGAAAAAGAAGAAATTAAAAAAGAAGAGAAGAAAGAAAGAAAAATTGATATGAATGCAATTTTTAACCAGCCATTTTCTGATGAAGTAAGTAATATTACAGCAGGTATGGTTATCAATGGTGATATTACTTCCCAGGGTTCCTTGGAATTAGTCGGTGCAGTACATGGTAATATTAACATTGCAGGAAAGATGAGCATTACAGGTGTTATTGAAGGTAATTCACAGGCTGCGGAAGTATATGCAGAAAGTGCTAAAATTACCGGTGAAGTAAGAAGTTTGGGAACTGTAAAAGTTGGGCAGGAAACAGTTATTATCGGTAACATTTATGCAACAAGTGCAGTAATTGCAGGTGCGGTAAAAGGTGATATTGATGTTCACGGACCGGTTATCTTAGATACAACAGCAATCGTTATGGGTAATATTAAATCTAAATCTGTTCAGATTAACAATGGTGCAGTAATTGAAGGTATGTGTTCTCAGTGTTATGCAGATGTTAACCCAACATCTTTCTTTGATGAAATTAAAAAAGCAGGTCGTAAAAAATAAATAGGAGAGATACAAATGCAGAGAATATTATTAAAGCTCAGTGGAGAAGCTCTTGCAGGAGAGAAAAAAACAGGATTTGATGAACCAACAGTCAGAAAAGTTGCCATGCAGGTAAAAGAACTTGTGGACGATGGAATTCAGGTAGGTATTGTAATCGGTGGTGGTAATTTCTGGAGAGGAAGAACCAGTGAAAATATTGACCGTACAAAAGCAGATCAGATTGGTATGCTTGCAACTATTATGAACTGTATTTATGTATCAGAAATTTTCCGTTCTGTAGGAATGAAAACAAATGTATTAACTCCATTTGAGTGTGGTTCGTTTACAAAATTGTTCTCAAAAGACAGAGCAAATAAATACTTCGAAAAAGGCATGGTAGTATTTTTTGCAGGCGGTACAGGACATCCATATTTCTCAACGGATACGGGTGTGGTACTTAGAGCAATCGAAGTAGAAGCAGAAGTAATTCTTCTTGCAAAGGCTATTGATGGTGTTTATGATGCTGATCCAAAGAATAATCCGGATGCTAAGAAGTACGATGAAGTGACTATTGATGAAGTAATCGAAAAGAATCTTCAGGTAGTAGACATGACAGCTTCCATTTTAGCAAGAGATAATAAGATGCCTATGTGGGTATTCGGTTTAAATGAAGAAAATAGTATTGTAAATACAGTAAAAGGTAATTTTAACGGAACTAAGGTTCTGGTTTAAATGATAAAAAATAAAAGAAAGTAGAGAAAATTGTTATGAAAGAAAGAGTAAAAGTATTTGATGAAAAAATGACAAAGGCTTACAATCATTTATTAGGTGAATATCAGACAATCAGAGCCGGACGTGCAAATCCACATGTATTGGATAAGATTAAAGTAGATTATTATGGAACTCCTACTCCACTTCAGCAGGTAGGTAATATTTCTGTTCCTGAACCAAGAATGCTTCAGATTGCACCATGGGAAAAAAGTTTAATCCGTGCTATTGAAAAGGCAATTATGGCTTCCGACATCGGAATTACACCAAACAATGATGGTTCTGTAATCCGTCTTGTATTTCCTGAATTAACAGAAGAACGTCGTAAAGAATTAGTAAAAGATGTTAAGAAAAAAGGTGAAGAAGCAAAAGTTGCTGTACGTAATATCAGACGTGATGCTAATGATGCTTTCAAAAAATTAGCTAAAGAAGATGTTTCTGAAGATGAAATCAAAGATTTAGAAAATGAAGTTCAGAAATTAACAGATAAATATATCAAAGACATTGAAAAAGCAGTAGATGAAAAATCCAAAGAAATCTTAACTGTATAGACTTGTGTTATAAAAAGCTGCCTTATCAAGGCAGCTTTTTACAAATGGAGGAAAAATAATGAATATTCCTAATCATGTAGCTATTATTTTAGATGGTAACGGTCGTTGGGCAAAAGCTAAGGGAATGCCAAGAAATTATGGTCATATTCAAGGAGCAAAAACTGTAGAAGAGATTTGTGAAGTTGCTTATAAAATGGGGATACAGTATTTGACTGTATATGCATTTTCTACGGAAAACTGGAATCGTCCAAAGGACGAAGTAGATGCATTAATGAAGCTTCTTAGAAATTATATGAAAAACTGTTTGAAAACTGCAGCTAAAAATAATATGTGCGTGCGTGTGATTGGTGAAAAGAGCCGTTTAGATGAAGATATCCGATTGAGCATAGAACAGCTTGAAGAGGCAACTAAAAATAACACCGGACTTCATTTTTCTATTGCCATTAACTATGGCGGAAGAGATGAACTGGTGCGTGCAACCAGAAAAATTGCTGAAAAAGTAGCTGCCGGAGAATTAAAACCGGAGGATATTACAGAAGAGATTATGGAAAACAGTCTGGATACTGCAGGACTTCCCGCACCGGATTTATTAATTCGAACATGTAATGAACAGCGTATATCCAATTTCCTTTTATGGCAGCTGGCTTATACAGAGTTTTATTTTACAGGTGTACCATGGCCGGATTTTTCAAAAGAAGAATTAGAAAAAGCTGTAGAAGCATACAATCATAGAGACAGAAGATATGGTCTTCTCAAGGAGGAATAAAAAAACATGTTTAAAAGTCGTTTGATTAGCGGGATTCTGTTGGTTTTTTTGGCTTTGATTACCGTAGGGAGCGGAGGTTATTTGTTGGCAGCCACTCTATGGCTTATATCTATTATTGCGTTTCATGAATTGTGTCTGGCTTGTGAAATCCAAAAAGATAAAAAAAGACAGAATACTTTAGAAGTTGTGGGGTATATTTTTACCAGTCTTTATTATGTTGATATGGCTGTCTTGAAGAATCAGCAATTAATGATAATGATAGCAGTTATGGCATTAGTGGTATTGTTAATGGTTTATGTGTTTAAATTTCCAAAATATCATGCAAACCAGATTATGAGTACGTATTTTGCCTTTATCTATGCACCGGTTATGTTTTCTTTCGTTTATCTTACAAGAGAACTGGAATATGGTGTTTACTTCGTATGGGTAATTTTTATCAGTTCATGGATTAGTGATACCTGTGCTTACTGTGTAGGTATGTTATTTGGAAAACATAAATTGGCACCGGTATTGAGTCCTAAGAAATCTATTGAAGGTTCTATAGGAGGAGTTGTAGGTTCTGCTATTGTCGGTGCATTGTTTGGATATTTTGTAGTAGAACAGATGACTGATGCAAGTCAGGTAACATGGGTATTTGCCCTGATAGGTGCCTGCGGAAGTATAGTTTCCCAGATTGGTGATTTAGCAGCTTCTGCAATTAAACGAAATTATGATATCAAGGACTATGGAAAATTAATTCCGGGACATGGTGGAATTATGGATAGATTTGACAGTGTACTTGTAACAGCACCGATTATTTATTTTATGTTTACATTGTTGGTGTAGGATATGAAACACAGGAAAGGGGTACAATTTAGAGAGTGATACTTATTCCTGTGTCTTGAGTCGTTAGAAGATGAAAGGAACATCAAGTATGAAAAAAATTGCAGTATTAGGTTCTACAGGGTCTATCGGAACCCAGACATTAGAAATCGTAAGAGAAAATAGTGAATTACAGGTTGTTGCCCTGGCAGCAGGAAATAATGTAGATTTAATGGAAAAACAGATTCGTGAGTTTAAACCTCGTCTGGCAGCTATGTGGAGCGAAAAAGCATGTCAGGACCTGAAAGCAAGAGTTGCGGATATGGACGTTGAAATCTTATGTGGAATGGATGGTCTTTTAGAAATTGCAACTATGGAGGAGTCGGAGATTCTGGTAACAGCTATTGTGGGTATGATTGGAATCCGTCCTACCATTGCGGCTATTGAGTCAGGAAAAGATATTGCACTTGCTAATAAAGAAACTTTGGTAACGGCAGGTCATATTATTATGCCTCTTGCAAAGGAAAAAGGAATCTCTATTTTGCCTGTAGATAGTGAACATAGTGCGATATTCCAGTCTTTAAACGGAGAGAAACCGGAGCAGATTGAAAAAATTCTTTTAACAGCATCCGGCGGACCTTTCCGTGGAAAAACATTAGAAGAATTAAAATACATGAAAGTAGAAGATGCCTTGAAGCATCCTAACTGGGCAATGGGAAGAAAGATTACCATAGATTCTTCAACTTTGGTAAATAAAGGATTAGAAGTAATTGAAGCAAAATGGTTATTTGATGTTAGCTTAGAACAGATTCAGGTAGTGGTACATCCACAGAGTATTATTCATTCCATGGTGCAGTTCAGGGATGGTGGAATTATGGCACAGCTTGGTACTCCGGATATGAAGTTACCGATTCAGTATGCTCTGTTCTATCCTGACAGAATGCAAATGGGTGGAAAACGAGTAGATTTCTATGATTTGGCACAGATTACATTTGAAAAGCCTGATATGGATACTTTCCGAGGATTAAAATTAGCATATGAAGCATCTGAAATCGGAGGAAGTATGCCAACGGTTTATAATGCTGCAAATGAAAAGGCAGTGAGTTTATTCTTAGATAAGAAGATTTCATACTTACAGATTGTGGAATCCATCGAAGCTGCCATGAAGAATCATAAAGTAGTGGAAGCACCGACAGTAGAACAGATTTTGGCAGCAGAAGCAGAAAGCCATGAGTTTGTTTGTCGTGTGGCAGGGTTGTAGAAAATGACATTAATATATTTTGTTTTAATATTTGGAGCCATTGTATTAGCTCATGAATTTGGGCATTATTTATTGGCTAAGGTAAACGGAATTCATGTAGTAGAATTTGCCATTGGTATGGGGCCTAAGCTAGCAGGGTTTCATAAGAACGGAACCGACTATGTAATTCGTTTACTCCCCATTGGAGGGGCCTGTATGTTTGAAGGAGAAGATGGGTTAAATGAGGTTCAAGGGGAACCTTCGCCTAATTCCTTTAATGCAGCGCCGGTATGGGCAAGAATCTCATCCGTAGTCGCGGGGCCATTGTTTAACTTTATATTGGCTTTTTTGCTGGCAATATTTTTGGTCGGGTTCAGTGGCTCAGATAAGCCTGTAATCTTGGGAATCATGGAAGGATATCCGGCAGATGAAGCAGGAATGGAACCCGGTGACGTGATTACCCGGATGAATGATGAGAAGATATATCTTGCCAGAGAGATTTATATCAATACTTATCTGAATGGTGATAAGCCTATGAAGATTGAGTATGAAAGAAATGGCGAGCTGTTCACAACACAACTGGTTCCTAAATACAGTGAAGAAAGCGGAAGACATTTAATAGGTCTTCAGGGTTATGGAGAAGCAGTAGAAGCTAAGGGACTTAGTGTTTTCAAGTATGCATATTATGAGGTACGTTATAGTTTCTTATCAACCATAAAGAGTCTGGCAATGTTGGTTCAGGGTGAAGCATCCAAAGATGATGTTTCCGGGCCGGTAGGTATTGCACAAGTAATTGGTGAGGTAGCAGAAGAAGCTACTCCATACGGACCATTGGTTCTGCTTTTAAATTTAGCTAATATTGCAATGCTCCTTAGTGTAAACCTGGGAGTTTTGAATCTGTTGCCATTGCCTGCATTGGACGGAGGAAGATTGGTATTCATGTTGATTGAAGCGGTTAGAGGAAAACCAATTCCACCGGAAAAAGAGGGTATGGTACACTTTGCCGGCTTTGTAGCATTGATGGTATTAATGGTATTTGTTATGTATAACGATATTGTGAGATTGTTTGCGTAAGATGAAAGAGGGGCAGGTTAAATGAAAGCAAAACATATGATGTTTTTTATGCTTGGTTTAAGTTTAATGCTGAGTGTAGTGTCAGGCTGTAGTAACGGGACTGAGACTAAGTCGGAAGAATTACAGGCACAGGGTTCAGAACAAACAGTTCAACAGGAAATAGAAGCTATGATTCCTACCAATGAATATGAGAGAGCAATGTGGTATGGGTTTTTGCAGGATGATCTTATAACTATCAATCCGGAAGATACTATCGTTACATGGGCTCAGTATTGTGAAATGTTAGGAAGCATGGTAAAACTACATGATGAGAGTGCCTACTTAGAATGGCAGGAAATGACAAAAGATGCTCCGGATACAGAAATAAAGAGAGATGGAGCAGCTATTGCCCTTCTTTATGCCGGCCAGCTTACAGATCGATATTATTGTAATGCAGACCCTAATAATTATTATAATGAAACATATCTTTGGGGACATCATTTTTCGTGGGACTACCCGATATTTGATTGGAACAGTGAAATAGAACCTTTTGAGGATAATATGGAAGTTTTCGATAGAAGTAATGCCGTTGCCTCTGCATTTTGGTATTTGATGGGAAGGGTGTCTTGTATTACCAGTCAGCCACTACTTGATATTGAAGATGGAGATCCTAATTTAGAAGCTTCATTGACACTGTATGATGCAGCATTATCTGTTACCCGACTGTATGAATCCGAAGAAGATGTAGTGTTGAAAACAGCGGATACGTTACTTAATCTGGTTAAGGAAACACCGGAAGGACAGGAAATTGTGCAGGCGGCAGAGCAACGTAAGAAGGAAATTCTTTCCACTGAAACAAAGATTGTGAAATCTGATGAATATGTACAAGGAGAAACTTATACCGGAACAGCTTATTATGTTTCAAATTCCGGAGATGACAGTGCAGATGGACATTCTCCTGAAACAGCATGGGCAACCATAGAACGTCTGGGAAAAGCAAAATTTACTTTTGGTGATGCGATATTTTTTGAGCGTGGCGGACTCTGGAGAAAAGTAGAAATGCCGGAATCTGTTCTGGGTACAGAGGGGCTGACTCTCTCAGCCTATGGTACTGGCGAAAAGCCGCGTTTTTATGGTTCTCCTGAAAATGGTACAGGTGCTGAAAAATGGACACTGTACCATGAAGGTAAAAATGGAGAGAAAATCTGGGTTTACTATACAGATATGCCGGATTGTGCGGGAGTTGTGTTGAATGGTAAGGATATTATTAAACGAGATGTAGCATATTGGGATGGAACTGCATTTATGTGTATGAATAATATTTCTACACCATATACAATAGAGGAGCAACTTGAAGATATGGAATCTTTTAGTGCACTGCCGTATCAACAAGCACCTAAGACAGAGTATCTTACGGAAGCAACATGGCTTGGTGTTGCAATATATAAAGACGAAAACGGCCAAAATTTGATGGGACCGCTTTATGTTCGTTGTGATGCAGGTAACCCTGGCGAGTTGTATGAAGAGATTGAGTTTATTACTGCATATAAAGCTTTTAGCAAGATGTCTGACTATACTACATTGGACAATTTGTGTATCCGCTATTCTAGTGGAGGTGTGAGTGGCGGTTATTGGAAAGGCATATCTAATGACCATTTAACTGTGCAAAACAGTGAAGTGGGTTTCAATGGTGGGGCACTCAACTGGTTTGGTGTTCAGCAAAATGCACATGGTTTTGGTCATGCACATATGGATGGTGGTGGATTTAACCTGAATGGAAGCTATGAAACCATACGAAACTGCTATGGGCATCATTGTTTCCAAGATGCGCTCACAATCGAGACTTTTGACGGCGATCCGGAACCTTGTATCGGAAATGTACTTAAAGATAATGTTGTAGAGTATTCTGTAATGGGTATGCCGATTGTCAATTGGGAAACAGACGAAATGTCTGAACATCAGCTCCAAGATGTTTTGTTTGAAAATAACTTTATTCTTTATAGTGGCTTTGAAACATTGTACAATGTAAAACCACCGATCGAGTCAGAGAAGGAATTCGAAGATATTCATTGGCCAAATCGGCTAGGGTTTGTCGTGTTGGATTCCGCAGCATTGGTTGTAAAACATGGAGGAGAGAACTACAGTATTAAGGGAAATACTTTTGCATTCTCTGCTTCACAAGTTGTTAATGCATCTGAAATAAACATACCTGAATCTGCACAGTATGAAGGTAATACTTATGCCCCATTACCAGGGTTTGCGCTTATAGGTGTTATGGAAAACGAATGGGGACCATTGGTGCTGGATAATACTGATGATGCTATTTTAGGAACATTAGGCGACCAAACAGCAAATATTATACATTTTGGAAAATAAATCATGATTTTTAGAGTAGATTATACTTCTGTATAGTCTACTCTTTTTTTGTTCGAGGGAGAAAAATCTTATAAAGAATTTTCAATATAGCATAATGCTAAAGAGCATGATACAAGAATAAATAAACCTAAAAAACCCATATGTTTTGTCCTTTCTTTACACAATATAAAATGTTTGATATAATCATTATATTGCTGTTATATGTAAGAAAAAATAAAAAAATAGACTAAAAATATAACTATATCGCCTAAAGTGGAAATATAATATTTGGAGATGAGGGTTGTGCAAGTAGATATTGTTAAGAATATTAGAGTGAATCAACAACAAATGGAAGAAATTGAAGGTATTACAATGGAATATCCTTATGTAATGCATAAACTTAATGCAGAGGGGATCCAAATCCCGTGGCATTGGCATGAAGAACTGGAATTTAATTATATTGTAAAAGGAAAGATGCAGGTTTTTATTACAGGACAAGTTTATGAATTTCAGGAAGGAGAAGCCTTTTTCATAAATACGAATACTCTTTGTTTTATGAAAAATTCTGCAACATGTGAAATGGAATCTCATTTGTTTCACTCTACATTTTTGTCGGGACATTTCCGCAGTATATTTGAAACGAAATATATGAATCCTATTTTACAAAGTAAAGAAATAGAAGTAATTGAAATTAGAGGTATTACAGAGGAACAAAAGGAAATTCTTAAAAAACTTCGACAAGCTTCTGCTTTACAATGTGTCGAAAATAGTGAGTTTCAAACAAGAAATATATTTTCAGAAATATGGATTCTTTTATTGAAGGAAATTGCAAATAGGAAGGAAAGGTATACGCCAACAACGTCAGTAAGCAAGGAACGTTTAATGACTATGATGGCATTTGTACAATTTAATTATGCACAAAAATTGACGCTGGCTGAAATTGCATCCTCTGCTTCAATTAGTGAACGTGAAGCACTTCGATGTTTTCAAATGAATATTAGCGAAACACCTTTTGAATATTTGATGGGATATCGTGTGGAGAGAGCTAAGAAATTACTGAATTCGTCGACACTTTCTATTACGGAAATTGCAATACAGACCGGTTTTTCAAATAGTGCATATTTTAGTAAAATTTTTAAGCGAATTGTTAAACTAACACCAAAGGAATATCGAAAATTAAGGGATGTTTCATGATAGAATTTATGAAAGTTGAAATTTAATATAGATTATCCATATAAAACTATAGATTTCAGGAATATGATAAAGTAAAATATAAGTTGTTGTTATATATAGATAGCAATGGAAAAATTATTAGGGAGAATGTCAATGAATATTAAACAATTATTAGAAAAATTAGAATATACCTGTGTACAGGGAAGTTTAGATAAAGATATTACAGCAGTAGTATACGATTCCAGAAAAATTGTGGAAGGATGCATGTTTATCTGTATTGAAGGTGCTAATTTTGATGGTCACAGTGTGGCAGCAGAGGCGGCAACAAAAGGTGCAGCAGCATTAATTACCTGCAAACCGGTGAAGGTAGAAGGTGATGTAACTGTAATACAGGTGGAAAATACCAGATATGCCATGGCATTTATCTCTGCTGCATGGTTTGGGAATCCGGCAGAAAAAATGAAGATAATCGGTATTACCGGAACAAAAGGAAAAACAACCACAACCTATCTTGTAAAATCCATTTTGGAAAATGCAGGAAAGAAAGTAGGGTTAATCGGAACCATTGAAACCATTATCGGTGATGAACATATTCCTGCGGTAAATACTACACCGGAATCCTATATTTTACAGGAAAGTTTTGCAAAAATGGCGGAAGCAGGATGCGATGCAGTGGTTATGGAAGTATCTTCCCAGGGACTTATGCTTCACAGAACTCAGGGGTTTGTATTTGATTATGGTATTTTTACCAATATGGAACCGGATCATATCGGCCCAAATGAACATTCCAGTTTTGAAGAATATATGGCATGTAAGGGATTATTATTCAAACAGTGTAAAGTGGGAATTGTAAACAGTGACGATTCCCATTGGAAAACTGTAACTGACGGATATACCTGTCAATTGGAAACTTATGGATTTGAAGATGGTGCTGATTTGCAGGCTACCAATATGGAACTGGTAAAAGGAAAAGGACAAATTGGAGTAGCATTTCATGTAGCAGGACTTCTGAATATGGATGTAGAAGTTTCCACTCCGGGACGTTTTAGTGTATACAATGCTTTGACAGCTATTGCTATCTGTCGTCATTTTGAAGTATCTGAAGAAAACATTAGAAAGGCGCTTTTAGCAGCAAAAGTAAAGGGACGTATAGAGCTTGTGAAAGTATCGGATGACTTTACTTTGATGATTGATTATGCCCATAATGCTATGGCTTTAGAGAGTCTTCTGGGAACTTTAAAAGAGTATGAACCAAATCGTTTGGTAAGTGTTTTTGGCTGTGGCGGAAATCGTTCTAAACTTCGTAGATTTGAAATGGGAGAAGTGAGTGGTAAATTAGCGGACTTAACTATTATTACCTCTGACAATCCTCGTTTTGAAAAGCCGGAAGACATTATGGCAGATATTGTAACAGGAATTCAGAAGACAGACGGAAAATATATTGAAATTTGTGACAGAAAAGAGGCCATCCGCTATGCCATTGAAAATGGTCAGCCGGGAGATATTATAGTTCTTGCAGGAAAAGGTCACGAGGATTATCAGGAAATTGAAGGTGTACACTATCCAATGGATGAGAGAGTGATTATTGGGGAGATTTTAAAAGAACAGAAATAGAAGTTACGAAAGGAGGAACCACCATGCAAATATCATATGCCAGAGTTATTATCGACATATCTCATGAAAAGGTGGATCGTCCTTTTTGTTATAAAGTGCCGGAACATCTTTTGGAAAAAATTGAGGTAGGTTCCTGTGTGGAAGTGCCTTTTGGAAAGGGGAATACTCTGCGAAAAGGCTATGTGATTGAATTTATGGAGACTCCTGACTTTGACCCAAATCTGATTAAAGAAATTGCAGGTGTGAAAACCGGAGTTCAGGTGGAGAATAAATTAATCAAACTGGCACACTGGATTCGGGAAGAATATGGTTCTACCATGATTCAGGCGTTGCAGACGGTGTTGCCGGTAAAACAGAAGGTAAAGCAGAAGGAAAACAGAATTTTACTTCGAAAATGTTCGGCAGAAGAAGCCAAAGTGCAGGCAGAAATCTGTGAGAAGAAACATCAGCCGGCAAAGGCACGTCTTTTAAAGGCGTTTATGGAAGATGAAGAAATTCCATACACCTTGCTGACGCAGAAATTCCATATATCAGTCTCTACCATTACCAGTTTGAAAAAAGCAGGTTTGGTGGAAGAAACTAGTGAACTTATGTATCGAAATCCATTAAAAGAACAGGATGTGGCAAAAGAGAGAAATGTGTTAAGCGATTCCCAGCAAAAAATTGTAGATGATATCTGGGAAGACTATGAAAAAGGGATTCGCAAAACATATCTGATTCATGGAATTACGGGTAGCGGAAAAACGGAAGTATATATGGCCTTGATAGAAAGGGTTGTGGCACAGGGGAAAGCAGTGATTATGCTGATTCCGGAAATTGCTTTGACGTTTCAGACAGTGATGCGTTTTCAAAGAAGGTTTGGAGACAGGGTATCCATTTTGAACTCCACCCTTTCTGCGGGAGAAAAGTATGACCAGTGTGAAAGAGCCAAAAAAGGAGAGATAGATATTATCATCGGGCCCAGATCTGCACTCTTCACACCTTTTGAAAATCTGGGTTTGATTCTCATAGACGAGGAACACGAAAATACCTATAAAAGTGAAAGTATGCCAAAGTATCACGCAAGAGAGGTGGCAGAGGAACTGGCGAGACTTCATGGAGCTTCTGTGGTACTGGGAAGTGCTACACCATCCATGGAAAGCTATTATAAAGCCATGAGCGGTGAATATGGAATTTTCACATTAAAAGAAAGATTAACGGGAGGAACCCTTCCGAAAGTATACATTGAAGATTTAAGGGAAGAAATGAAAAAAGGAAACCGTACTATTTTTAGCGACAGGTTGCAGGAGTTGATTCGGGACAGACTTGCCAAAAAAGAGCAGATTATGTTGTTTTTAAATCGGAGAGGGTATTCCGGATTTATTTCTTGTCGAAGTTGCGGACATGTAATGAAGTGTCCACATTGTGATGTATCCTTATCTAAGCATGCCAATGGGAAATTGGTATGTCATTATTGCGGATACGAACAACCCAATGTGGTGAATTGTCCCAAGTGCGGTTCAAAATATATATTAGGCTTTAAAGCCGGAACCGAAAAAGTAGAAGAAAGTTTCCGACAGTTATTTGGAGATGTTTCGATTCTTCGTATGGACAGGGATACAACCAAGAATAAAGACAGTTATGAGGAAATTTTGTCTGAGTTTATGGAAGAAAAAGCCCAAGTGTTAATAGGTACACAGATGATTGTAAAAGGACATGATTTTCCAAAGGTTACTTTGGTAGGTATTCTGGCAGCAGATTTGTCATTAGGGGTCAATGATTATCGGGCAGGAGAAAGAACATTTCAATTATTAACCCAGGCAGCAGGGAGAGCCGGACGTGGCAAGATTCCGGGAGAGGTAGTAATTCAGAGCTATCAGCCGGAGCATTACAGTATCAAAAAGGCGGCAGCTCAGGATTATGAGAATTTTTACAAAGAAGAATTATTGTATCGGACCTTAGGTGGTTATCCACCGGTTTCTGATATGTTAATGGTTCAGATTTTTGGAAGAGACGAACAGGACGGAATGTTATTGGGGGATAAAATGAAGGAATGCCTGAAAGAATTTTCCGTGAAGAACCGGATGACTATGATAGGACCGGCAAATGCGGGTATCAGCAAGATAAATGATGTATACCGCTTTTGTCTGATTTTAAAACACAAGGATAAAGAGGTCTTAAAAGAAGCAAAGAAAAGACTGGAACATTATCTGGGGTCTTGTGGAATTGAAGGAAAAATAGTACAATTTGATTTTAACCCGATGAGTTCATTCTAGGGGAATTTGAGGATAAATAGGAGAGAAGAAAATGGCACTTAGAAATATCAGAGAAATGGGAGATACTGTTTTAAATAAAGTTTGTAAGGAAGTAAAGGAAGTAACTCCAAGAACCAGAGAGTTAATCCAGGATATGATTGAAACTATGTATGATGCTAACGGAGTAGGGTTGGCAGCACCACAGGTGGGGATTTTAAAAAGAATTGTAGTAATTGATTGTACCGGTGAAGATTTATTGGTTATGATTAATCCTAAAATTATTGAAACAAGTGGTGAACAGACAGGCAGCGAAGGCTGTTTATCTGTACCGGGAAAAAGCGGAGTTGTAACAAGACCTAATTATGTAAAAGCTATTGCTTACAATGAAAATATGGAATTATATGAAATTGAAGGTACAGAACTTTTGGCCAGAGCTATCTGCCATGAATTGGATCATTTAGATGGTCACCTTTATGTAGAAAAAGTGGAAGGTGAATTAATGAATGTATCTGACGAGGAAGATTACGAAGACTTTGAAGATTGGGATGAATAGTTAAAATACACACAACAGAAAGAATAGAGTTGTGCCGTGAACAGTATGTTAGAAGGCAGAAGGGAGATTTGAAATGAAAATTGTATTCATGGGAACCCCGGATTTTGCAGTAGGGGCATTGGAAGCATTGGTAGAGGCAGGACATGAAGTGGTTGCAGTAGTAACCCAACCGGACAAACCAAAAGGACGCGGAAAAGAAATGCAACAGACTCCGGTAAAGGCTTGTGCCGTAAAACATAATATAGAAGTTTTCCAGCCGATAAAAATAAAAACGCCGGAGGCTGTGGAAGTGTTAAAAGGATATGAGGCAGATTTGTTTGTCGTTGCAGCTTTTGGACAGATTCTATCCAAAGAAATTCTGGATATGCCAAAATACGGCTGTGTGAATATACATGCTTCTTTATTGCCTAAATATAGAGGGGCAGCACCAATCCAGTGGGCAATCTTAGACGGAGAAAAAGAAACCGGTGTTACTATTATGCAGATGAATGAAGGTCTGGATACCGGTGATATGTTAACGAAGGTTGTAGTTCCTATTGAAGATACTGATACAGGAGAAAGCCTCTTTGATAAGTTGGCAGAAGCAGGAGCAAAACTTTTAATAGAAACAATACCACAGATTGAAGCCGGAACTTTAGAACCGGAACCACAGGATGATTCCTTAAGTACCTATGCAAAAATGATTAAAAAAGAAATGGGTCTTATAGATTGGAAAAGAGAAGCCCTTGTTTTGGAACGTTTGGTTCGAGGTATGAATTCCTGGCCAAGTGCATATACTCATTTCCAAGGAAAAACATTAAAAGTTTGGGAAGCGGAAGTGGAAACTTGTGAAGCGCAAGCAGTACCGGGAAGTGTTGTGGAAGTAACTAAGAACAGTATCAAAGTACAAACCGGTAAAGATTTATTGGTGTTAAAACAGATTCAGTTGGAAGGCAAAAAACGTATGGATGTGGCAGCCTTTTTACTTGGTTATAAAGTAGAAACAGGTATGATGCTTGGATAAAAAGAACTGATATAAGTACAGAAAACTAATAAGTATGTTAGAATAGGAGGAACAGCATGTACGGAAATATGGGATATTACGGATATGGATTTGACTGGACCTATTTAATGGTTTTAGCAGGTGCAATTTTATCAATGGTAGCATCTGCCAAGGTGAACAGTACTTTTCAAAGATATGCAAAAGTAAGAAGTATGTCAGGAATGACCGGAGCCCAGGTAGCAAGAAAAATTTTGGATAGAAATGGTCTTAACAATATTCCGGTGGAGCATGTCAGCGGAAATTTGTCTGATCATTATGACCCTTCAGCCAAGGTTTTGCGTTTGTCAGATTCTACTTATAATTCTGTTTCAGTAGCAGCAATAGGAGTGGCAGCCCACGAATGTGGTCATGCCATTCAGCATAAAGAAGGCTATGGACCTTTAAAACTTCGTACAGCCATTGTGCCTGCGGCAAATATAGGCTCCAGATTGGGAGTACCGATTATTTTACTTGGTTTATTTTTTGGAGGCGGTGGAAGTTTTCTGGTGAATTTAGGAATCTGGGTATTTTCGCTTGCGGTATTATTCCAGATTGTAACTTTGCCGGTAGAATTTAATGCTTCCAATAGAGCATTGGTGATGTTAGAAGATTATGGTGTTTTGGGATCGGATGAAAAGAGAAAAGCAAAATCTGTACTTTCGGCAGCAGCCATGACTTATGTTGCGGCAGCAGCTTCTTCTATTTTACAGCTTCTTCGTCTGATTATATTATTTGGTGGAAGACGTAATAACAGAGATTAATTTTAAAGACAGATATGGAGATGCAAGATGAACCAAAGAGATTTAGTTCTGTCCATGTTAAAAGAAATATATGCGGGAAATGAATTCAGTCATATTTTAATTCGACAGGTGTTGGACAAGTATGATTATTTGGAAGGTAATGAAAAAGCTTTTATGAAACGTCTGACCGAGGGAACGCTGGAGCGAACCATAGAGTTGGATTATATCATTAATCAGTTTTCCAATACACCGGTAAATAAAATGAAACCATTGATCCGTTCTTTAATGAGGATGAGTGTGTATCAGATTTTATATATGGATTCTGTTCCGGATTCCGCAGTTTGTAATGAAGCAGTGAAGCTGGCTGCATTACATAAGTTCACATCTCTAAAGGGATTTGTAAATGGTGTATTAAGAAATATTGCCAGAAATAAGCAGCAGATTTCTTACCCGGACAAGGCTACAGAATTTACGATGTATCTATCGGTTAAATATTCTTTGCCGGTATGGATGGTAGAGTATTTTCAGAAAGAATACGGAAAAGAAACTGCGGAAAAAATATGTGAAGGTTTGTTGAAAGAAAGACCGGTGACCATACGTTTAAAGGAACAGATAGAAGAAGAAGAAAAGAACCGGCTTTTAGAAAGCTGGAAGATGCAGGGAATACAGGTATCTGCTCATCCCTATTTGCCTTATGCTTACAATCTGGGAAAAACAGAAGGCGTAAAAAATATAGCAGGTTTTGAAGAAGGGTTGTTTCAGGTACAGGATGTCAGTAGTATGCTTGTAGCTCAGGTAGCAGGGATAAAAGAGGAAATGCAGATACTGGATGTATGTGCTGCACCCGGAGGAAAGGCTACTCATGCAGCAGAAAAATTACAGGGTACAGGCCAGGTAATTGCCAGAGATTTAACAGAGTATAAGGTGGATTTCCTTTTGGAAAATGCAGACAGATTACAGTTATCCAATTTGTGGGCAGAAGAGTGGGATGCCTGTGTGTGGGATGAATCCAAAGAAGAATGGGCTGATGTGTTATTCTGTGATGTACCTTGCTCCGGTCTTGGAATTATGGGCAAGAAAAGGGATATCAAATACCGTCTGACACCAGATAGTTTGAAAGATGTATGTAAACTGCAGAGACAGATTTTGCAAACAGTTTGGAAATATGTAAAAAAAGACGGTATTTTAATGTACAGTACATGTACAATTAATAAGGAAGAAAATGAGAAACAGGTACAGTGGATTGTAGAAAATCTTCCTTTTGAGGTGATTTCTGTAAGAGAAGAATTACCGGATAAGATAAAAGGTGATGAAGGGAAATTTGGTCTTCAGCTATTGCCGGGAGTTCATGAAACAGATGGATTCTTTTTATGTAAGTTAAAAAGAATCGGATAAAAAGAATATACGGTTTTGATATAAAAATAGGCAGAAGATATCGACAGTAGTTAAGAAAGAAGAAAGTGGTAGTGTGCAGATGATGGAACAGAAGAATAGTTTGGATATAAAATCCTTAACCTTGGACGAACTGCAAAATCGTCTGGTGGAATTGGGAGAAAAAGCATTTCGTGCAAAACAGATATATCAATGGATGCATGAAAAATTGGCTTTTGATTATGATGAGATGTCTAATCTTTCCAAGGAGTTGCGTGAAAAATTGCAATCCCATGAAGAGTTGATTAAGTTAAATATTGTTCAGGTGCAGGAATCAGCCATTGATGGTACCAGAAAATATTTATTTGAATTGCCGGATGGTAATGTGGTGGAAAGTGTTTGGATGAAATATCATCACGGAAACAGTGTCTGCATTTCTTCTCAGGTGGGATGTCGTATGGGATGTCGTTTTTGTGCTTCTACACTGGACGGATTAGAACGGAATTTACTTCCTTCAGAAATGCTGGAACAGATTTATTCCATCATCCGTCATACCGGGGAGAGGGTTTCCAACATTGTAATTATGGGAACCGGAGAGCCTATGGATAATTATGATAATTTTCTCAGGTTCATACATTTGATTTCCAACGATAAAGGGCAGAATATCAGTCAGAGAAATATTACTGTTTCTACCTGTGGAATTGTACCTAATATGAAACGTTTAGCAGAGGAAAAACTGCAGATTACATTGGCGCTTTCTCTTCATGCGACTACAGACGAAAAGAGAAGAAAATTAATGCCGATTGCTAATAAGTACAGCTTGGAAGAAGTCTTGGAAGCTTGTAAATATTATTTTGACAAGACAGGACGAAGAATTACTTTTGAATATTCTCTAGTGGCAGGAGTAAATGATACTAAGGAAGATGCACAGGAATTGGTAAATCTGATTAAGGGAATGAATTGCCATGTGAACCTTATTCCGGTAAATCCTATTAAGGAAAGAGATTATAAACAATCCAATAAGGAACAGATTCAGCAGTTTAAAGTAAGAATAGAAAAAAGCGGAATCAGCGCTACGGTTCGCAGAGAAATGGGGCGTGATATTGATGGCGCCTGCGGACAGCTTAGAAGAAAACATATCAGCAATCAATTATAAGAGAAATTGTATATAAAAATAGACAAAAATGTAAAAGAATATCATATTTGGGCAAGAGATTATCTCTTGCCCTTTTTTCGTTTGTATGCTAATATGTCTTAAATATGGGCTAATATGCCTATATATTTTTGCTTATAAAAAAAGGAGTTTATTCGAAGATTATCAGCGATATCAGAGCAGTAAAATGCTTGTTAAATTAGAGAAGTGGACAGAATATGGGAAAAACAGTTTCAAAGACCGATATAGGTCTCAAAAGGGAATTGAATCAAGATTACGTATTTACTGCAGAACTTCCGGTGGGGAAATTGCCGAATCTGTATTTGGTTGCAGATGGAATGGGAGGTCATAAAGCCGGAGGATATGCATCAAAATACGCAGTAGAAACCATTGTTGAAGTTGTAAACAGCAGCAAAGAAGAGGATGCTTTTACTATTTTGTATCAGGCAATAGTAGAGGCTAATTACAGAATCCGTAAGAAAGCATCGGAAGATGAAAGCATGACAGGGATGGGAACAACTTTGGTAGCTGCTACAGTTATGAATGATGTGTTGCGTGTGGCTAACGTGGGCGACAGCAGATTATACCTTGTGAATGAAGGAATACAGCAAATTACCATAGACCATTCTTATGTAGAAGAAATGGTACGTATGGGAGGCTTGGATAGAGAACAGGCACGCAATCATAAGAATAAGAATATTATAACAAGAGCCATTGGAGCACAGTCCTCTGTGAATCCGGACTTTTTTGAAGTTAACCTGAAGAAAGGGGACCGTATTTTTATGTGTACCGATGGAGTAAGCAACATGCTTACAGATGAAGAAATATTAAGCATATTAAATGCCGAAGGAACAGAAGAAGAAAGAATAGATAAAATTGTCGAGGAAGCTAATGAGCATGGCGGTCGTGACAATATGGGAATTATTTTGGTGGATCCACAGTTGTAATTTTTGGAGGTTTTGAATGATTAAGATAGGTATGCTGATTGGAGACCGGTATGAGATTTTGGAAAAAATCGGTAACGGCGGAATGTCAGATGTATATAAAGCAAAATGTCATAAACTGAATCGATTTGTGGCAGTAAAAGTGTTAAAACAGGAATTTGGTGAAAACGAAAATTTTGTTTCCAAGTTTAAAGTAGAGGCGCAGGCGGCAGCAGGTCTGATGCATCCTAATATTGTTAATGTATATGATGTAGGAAATGAAAATGGAATTAACTATATTGTTATGGAGTTGGTAGAAGGAATCACTCTGAAAAAATACATTGAAAAGAAAGCACGCCTTTCCGTAAAGGAAGCTATAAGTATTGCCATTCAGGTGTCTATGGGGATTGAGGCAGCTCACAATAACCGTATTATCCATAGAGATATCAAACCACAGAACATAATCATTTCCAAAGATGGAAAAGTAAAAGTAACAGATTTTGGTATTGCAAAAGCAGCAACCAGTAATACCATTACTTCTAATGTAATGGGATCTGTTCATTATACATCTCCGGAACAGGCAAGAGGTGGTTTCAGTGATGAAAAGAGTGATATTTATTCCCTGGGGATTACTTTGTTTGAAATGTTAACAGGTCGTGTACCATTTAATGGAGATACTACAGTTGCCATAGCAATTAAACATATTCAGGAGCCAATGCCAAGTCCAAGAGATTATGTTGCAGAAATTCCTGTAAGTGTGGAACAGATTGTGTACAAATGTACACAGAAAAGTCCGGACAGACGTTACCAGTCCATGCCGGAAGTGGTTGAAGATTTAAAACGTTCCCTGATGACTCCGGACGAAGACTTTGTAAAAATTGTGGATCCGGATGAAACAGCATCTACCAGAGTAATCACAGAACAAGAAGTAAAAGAAATTAAACAACAGGTACAGAAGAAGAGTAGTGTTACAGGAGATTCTATCCGTCTTCGTAAGGAGTTGGAAGAAGAACGTACTAAAAAGAAAAAAGCAGTAGAAGTTAAAGAGAAAGAGAAAGAAGAATACGATCCAAGAATGGAAAAGATTACAACTATTCTTGCTATTATTGCAGCTGTTGTAATTGGTGTGATCGCAATTTACTTAGTAGGCAAGGTTGCCGGGGTGTTTCCCACGGGAGACAGAGGAAATCAAATTGGTGTTGAGCAAAGTATGGAAAACCCTGCAGAAAATTCTGGACAAGATTCAGGAAATGGAACTTCTGAACAGAGTGGTTTCTTAAGCGGAGGTAATGTGGTAGGAGTGCCGCAGGTTCTGGGATGGTCTTATGCAGAAGCATCTGCTACTTTGAAGGACAATGGTTATGAAGTTGCTAAGGAAGAATCCTTTTCAACGGATGTTACGGCGGGGAATGTTATCAGTCAGTCTCCGGAAGCAGGAACAGATCTTGCAAAAGGTAATGTAGTAACTTTGAGAGTGAGCCTTGGAGCTGAAATTACAAAAGTCAGAGTTCCTAATGTGGTAGGAAAGGATCAGGCCACAGCAATCGAAGAATTAATGGCAGCAGGATTACAGCCGGGTAAAGTTGATGAAACTACTAATGAAGATTCAAGCCTTGCAGGAAAAGTTTGTTACCAGAGTTATTCTGTTGGTTCGTATGTTGATTCAGGGACTGTAATTGATATGAAAATCAGTACAGGAGTAGGAACCAGCACATATAATTTTATTGGAAATATTGCCGGCCCGGGAGAAGAAGATGGTGATTATGCTGCCGGAACGGAAGTTACGGTTGTTTTAGCAACTGCTGACGGACAGGAAATTTACAGAACTACAACATCAACATTTCCACTTCCAATGAATGTGGCAGGAATTACAGGAGCAGAAAGTGGTTTGGTTACTTTCTTCTATTATGTGGATCTTCCGGCTACAACCACAACTGATGAAAATGGAAACGTTGTAACTGTTCCGGGTGGAAGAGAAGAGAGAAATTTAAGCAGATCCGTAAAATTTGCAAAGGAATAGTCATAAATGCAAGGAAAAATTATTCGAGGAATTGCCGGTTTTTACTATGTTCATGTTCCGGAAATAGGAATTTTGGAATGTAAAGCAAAGGGGATTTTCAGGAAAAATAATTTAAAACCCTTAGTAGGGGATTTGGTAGAAGTAAGTTTGTTAGATGAGGAGAATAAAAAAGGGAATATAGATGAAGTTCTGGAACGTCAAAATGAATTGATTCGTCCGGCGGTGGCTAACATTGACCAGGCGTTGGTTATTTTTGCGATAAAAAAACCGGAGCCAAACTTGAATTTGCTGGATCGTTTCTTGATTATGATGCAGCAAAAAGATATTCCATGTGTTCTTGTGTTTAATAAAAGTGATTTAGTTACTGATGTGGAAAAACAGGAACTGAGAGATATATATGCTGGTAGCGGATGTGAGATTCTTTTTGTCAGTGCCAAGCAGGATCAAGGTATTGAAGAAATACGTAACGTATTGAAAGGAAAGACATCTACTGTGGCAGGGCCCAGTGGCGTGGGAAAATCTTCCATAATTAATAAACTTCAATCCGATGTGAGTATGGAAACCGGTTCCATCAGTGAAAAAATAGAACGTGGAAAACATACTACAAGACATACGGAGTTTATTCCTATTGGTGAAGACACTTTTATTATGGATACGCCGGGATTCAGTTCTCTGGCAGTATTTGATATGGAAAAGGAAGAATTGGAACAGTTTTATCCGGAATTTGATGAGTACAGAGATACTTGCCGATTCAATGGCTGCAGCCATACCCACGAACCTGGATGTAGTGTGAAAGAAGCCATTGAAAACGGGAAAATCAGTAAAGAGAGATATGAGAATTATCAGTTGATTTATGAAGAACTGAAGAATAAGAAGAAATATTGAGAAGAATGGTAACGAGGACAATATGTATCCAAGCGATATGGTTGTCCTCGTTTTTGTGTTATTTTGGCAGCTGTTTTTATTTCACAACAGAAAAAGGTCGGTTCACAACATTTGGGTATAAAAACATAATACAAGTTCCGATATAATGGCATTATAAGAATTGCAAAGGAAGTGAGAATGTGCGGATAGCGATATGTGATGATGAAAGCAATATTTGGGAGTTAATAGCAAGTAAGGTATTAAAGCAATATCCGGAGGCAGAGATTGTTTTCTTTTCGTCCGGGGAAGAATTGCTTTTATCAGATAAGAATATAGATATATTATTTTTGGATATTCAAATGTCCGGTAAAAATGGTATGGAAACAGCAAGAGAACTTCGCAAGAAGGACAAAAGCATGGTACTTATTTTTGTGACTGCGGTGGAGGAGTATGTATTTCAGGCATTTGATGTAGGAGCATTTAACTATATCGTGAAGCCCATTGATGCTACAAAGTTTGAGGATGTACTTCGCAGAGCAGTAGATGAGTTGTGTTCAAAAGACACGGATGTGCCGGAGTCAGAAACAAATTATGTGATGATTAACAATGGCGGGGTACATACAAAGGTAATGATAGGGGATATTGTCTATGCGGAAGTGTTCAATCGTAAAGTGGTTATTCATAAGTTGAATGAGACCATAGAGTATTATGGAAAGATGTCCGACCTTGAAGCGGCAGCAGGGGATAGTTTTTTTAGAACGCACAGGGCATATCTTGTGAATTTTAAGTATGTGGAGAAATATGATGCCACAACTATTTATCTGGAAAAGGGTACGGCTCTTATGGCAAAACAGAAATATCCTGAATTTGTAAAAAAATACATGAAATACAATCAGAGGAGAATCTAGATGTTTACAGATAATATAGAAACTTATTGGGCCATAGCAAATCATAGTATAGCAATTCTGGGACTTATAACAGAAGGTTGGATATTTTACCGGTTCGTAAAACCATTTATGAAGGAAAAGGCGTACTTGGTGGGAGTAAGCTATTCTATTACCATGCTTGTTTTTTATTGTGTGCCGCAGGAAGTTACATATCCCAATTTGCAGGGAGTTTTTGTGGCATGCCTTACCATGTGCTTGGTGGAAAGAAGAAACAGAAAGCAAAAAGTCTTTTTGGCAACCTGTATGTACTTATTCCGATGGGTGGTATATGGTGTGACATTAGTATTGCGAGACCTTATGTTTGCGTTGTTCATTGAAACGCCGCATATGCTGATGCATCCCATAAAGCAATGGATAACTTATACCATTGTAGAATTAGCATATTACAGTATTGCTTTGACAGTGATGTATCTGGTAATCCAACTGATTCATAAAGTGTATGTGAATAAAAAGGAGGATGTTGCGGGAATAGAGTTGGTACTGCTTTTCGCCACATTATTAACGGTAATGATAGGTTATTTCACGTTTAATTTTGTGTCTAACGTGTATATAGAAGATTTGGAAAAATATATATGGAATGTTCATCCGGAGTACACTTGGCTAAGGGTAATATATCAAATAGTCTCGTTTGTAGCGATATTAATAGCTATTATAATTTATCAAAAATTAAAAGAAAAGCAACAGGAAGAAAGAGAAAATATTTTATTGGCGGAACAGATTGAGACCACCAAGCAACATATCAGAGAAGTGGAAAAATTGTACCAAAATATCCGGGCATTAAAACATGACATGGGAAATCATATCTGTGTGTTGGAAAATTTATTTTGTCAATTTGAAGCGGGAACAGACGATGTTGTGTTCCTGAAAAAAGAATGGAAAAACTATCTGTCGGAACTAAAAGCAACATGGAATGAAAATATGTCGGAAATTAAAACCGGAAATCCGGTTACTGATGTAATCCTGACACAGAAGCAGAAAGAAGCAGAGGAAAAAGGGATTGATTTTAGGTGTAAGTATGTGTATCCGGTTGATACGAATATCAATGCGTTTGATGTCAGTGTAATATTAAATAATGCCATTACGAATGCTATTGAAGGAGCTGAAGGATGTGAGAATCCCTATGTTTCAATTTCGTCCTATCGTCAGAAAAATGCGTATATGTTGGAGGTAACTAATTGCATTATCAAGTATGTGGAGATAGATGATGAAACAGGTCTGCCGGAAACTACAAAGAAGGATAAAGGCAGCCATGGCTTTGGACTTGCTAATATACGTAAAGTGGCTCAGAAGTATTATGGGGATATAGATATAAGGCAGGATGAAAGTAGCTTTACATTGACGGTTATGTTAATGGTTGAATGAAAGACAAGAGGCACAATTTGTACAAAAGGGTACAGATTGTGTCTTTTCTTTTACTTCACAACATAAAAAAGTCGGTTCACATCAAGTCTGTTTAGTATGAAATCTATGATTCCGAAATAGAAAGTAAGAGAAGTGTATATGTGGATGGAAACAGATTTCGGTATAAAAAATCAGGAAGGAGAATGCAAGTGAAGGTTATATCAAATGTAACGTACAGTGGAATAAATAATCAAAATATACAAAGAGTTAGAGAGATTCAAAAAGCAGAGAATGCTGTTAACTCATATTATAATTCTAAGGGTGGTGCAGTAAAAGAAGGAGTAAGTTATGAAACAACAGTTCCTGATTCCATATCAGCGGGACTCAAATACATTCATGGTATAGAAAAGCAATTTAATGGTACAAAATTTTTCCTGGGCACGGTAAGTTACGGACAGACTTATGGCAATTCAACAGATACTAATTTTGTGATCAATCCGTATTTTTTAGAAAGATTAGGTACAGATGAAGCAGTAAGAAAGCAATTTGAAGAAGATGTGAAGTATTTATATGAGTTTAGTCAAAGATTTCGTACACAACAATTATCTCAGGGGAGAGAAATTGTAAATCAGGGATGGTTCTGTGATGAAAATGGAAACTGGGGAGGCTGGTCCGTCAGCAAACCTGTAAATCAAAATTCTGTTTTGCAGGATATGACAGATTATGCAGAAAAGATCCGTCAGGAAAAATTAGAGGAGCAAAGAAAAGCAGAACAAGAATTGAAAGGATATTTTGGTGATCGTTTTATAGGTTTTTCTGTGAAGTGGCTGGAAGAAGAGATAAAGAAGGAAGAAGTAACAGAGGCAGAAGAAACTATGTCTGATTCGGAAAAAGAAAGTGAGTCGGTGTCCACCAGTGTAGGTGTTAATGTAGGTAAGACCGCGAGAAAAATAGCTGCCGCTAAAACAAGGGAACAGCTCCGAATGGTAATATCAGAGATTAGAAATGATATGCAGGTTGTGAAAGATGGCATGGAAAAAGGGTACTGCGATGAGTCGGAAATGGCAAAGGTAGAAATGCTAATGTCCATGGCACAAAATAGGATGGGACAGGTAGAAGATAGAGAAGCAACTCCGGAAGAAGAGAATATGTTTGCTATGGCATCGTTAATGTGAGGGAGGCTAAACGATATGAAAATTAATGGATTAAATGGAGCAAATGCATTGGGTAGTGGAATGAATAATATGGCACAGGTTAATGATTCTGTCAGCAAGAATATTCAGAATCAAATCACCAATGTGCAAAAACAGTTACAGGAACTTTCTGCGAATAAAGAGATGAGTCTTGAAGAAAAAATGAAGAAACGTCAGGAACTACAACAGCAGATTGCAGATTTAAATAATCAGTTAAGACAGCATCAGATTGAACGGAGAAAAGAGCAACGAGAGAAAAAAGCCTCTATGAATGATATGCTAGGAGGAAGTCAGGGAACTGTTTCGAAAGCAGGGAAACAAGCAACAGGTTTATCGCAGGCAAGTATGAAAGCCATGATTTCTGCGGATTCTGCTTTTGAGCTGGCACAGGTGCAGGGTAGCATTGCTAACAAGATGGAAGGCAGAGCAGGTGTATTGGAAGCTGAAATCAAATTAGATATGGCTCGTGGTGACGATGTAGATAAAAAACAAGAGGAACTGGCAGAGGTTCAGCAGAAGGCGGTGGCAGCAGAATCAGCACAGATGAATACTTTGGCAGATGCAAATAAGGAATTGGAAGAAGTAGCAAAAACAGAACCGCAGACTGAAAAAACAGATGATAAAGATAAAAAGACAGATAAGAAAGTTGCTGTTTCTGATGAAAAAGATGATTCAACTATGGCAGGTACAGAAGAAACTGAGGCTGTGGGTGCTGATGTTAAGACTAAAACCATTAGTACGGATGCAACAGAGTCGGTAGAGATATCTGTGCCGGAAACAATTACATATACCCATGTTGATGTGCGTTTATAGGAGGTGCTTATTATGTCAAAAATAAATGATTTTAGTGATTATACAAGTAAATACAATACCAATGCAGATTATTCCTATTTGTTTGGAAGTACACAGACAGTATCAACAAGTGGTGGGTTCAGTCTTGCAGATTATGCTTCCATCAAGAATGGCAGTTATGGAAAACTTTTGAAAGCATACTATGCGAAACAAGATGAAGAAAAAGCAGCTTCTGGTGGAGATTCTGTACAGAAGGGGGCATTGATGAAAACAGGAGCTGATGCGTTAAAGAAATCTGCTGATGCCTTAAATAATGATGAACTTTGGGAAAAGAAGAAAATCAAGAAAAAGGATGAAAAGACCAGGGAGGAAATCGAAGTCGAAGATTACGATTGGAATGCTATCACAAAGGCTGTGAAATCATGTGTGGAAGATTACAATGATGTTGTGGAGCAGGCAGGTGATTCTAACTCAAAGGATGTGCTTAGAAATGCAGTTTGGATGACGGGAATTCTCTTTTTATCGGACATAATTCCTTTGCTGATAAGGTATCCATGAAAGCAAATAGTATTTCTAATGCAGCAGCACGTTACAGTGGAACTTATAAGAGCAATGGGACATATAACAATACCTTATCTGAGCTTGTATCAAAGAAGGTGGATGAGGAAGTGTAGTGTAGTATTGCTTTAGTATGTAATATTAATTTTCAGACGCGTTTAGACGATATATTAAGTGATTGAATATAGGTAAATGGATTTGCCACATAGAATACAAGGAGGTAGCAATATGGATTTAGGAACAATTGCTAATAGTACAAATGTAACAAGCAACACATATGTAGCTAAGGAAACAAAACAGGCTGAAGAAGTGAAGAAATATGGAGTGACCGGAAAGACGATTGGTCAGCCAAAACTTAGTGAAAATGCAAAGAAGTATTATGAAGAATTGAAGGCTAAATATCAAAATATGGATTTTATTTTGGTAAGCAAAGATATGAAGGAAATGGCAAAAGCGAATGCCGGAAATTTTGCAAACCCCAATAAAATGGTTGTTTTGATTGATGAGGAAAAGATTGAACGTATGGCAACAGATGAGCAGTATCGTAAGCAGTACGAAAGCATGATTGCTTCTGCACAGAATAAATTGCCGGAGTTGAAGCAAGCATTGGGGAATTCTGCAAATGTTAAAGGATTCGGTATGCAGGTAAATGATAATGGTACATCTTCCTTCTTTGCAGTTATGGACAAGTCTTTTAAAGCGCAGGCGGATAGATTGGAAAAACAAAGAGCTGAGAAAAAAGAAGAAAAGAAAGCTGCTCAGAAAAAAGCTCAGAAAAAAGAGCGGGAGGAAAAATTAGCAGAGAAACGGTTGGAGAAAAAAGAAGCGCAGGGAGTTGTTATTTCAGCGAATTCCATAGAGGAACTGGTAAAGAAGATAGAAGATTATAATTATTTGCAAATGGCAGATACTGTAAAGACGGATACTGAAAAATATTTGGGAACAACGATTGATTTCAAAGGCTAGGATGAAAAGAAATAGATGTATAAAGTGTTGGCTATGAAAAATGGGAGGTAATCACACATGGAAGTTCGTTTGTATGGGAACGTAAATGGTACTTACCAGAAACCAAATATAGATTTGTTTGAAATGGCTAAGCAACAAAATAATCAGCCTGTTAGATTTTGTGATACAGAAGCAGGTAAAAATATTCCAGCTATCAAGGTAAATATTTCAGAGGAGGGCTTGCGTGCTTTACATGGCAGCAAGTTGAAAGGCAGTGTAGATATACAAAAGCAAACAGAAGAACTGAAATATATTTCAGAACATCAGCCTGTGGAGAGTTTTACAAACAGATTATCAAGGGCAATGCAGGATAGCTATGTTCAGTTCATTGAGGATAATTTCAATGAAAATTTGACAATAGAGAAAAAGGGCGAAATATTGTTGAAGGAGTTTAGAGAAATCTGTGATGAAATTACATCCGGGTATGAGGAAGGTAACAGAGTTAGATTTATTGCGGATGATTCAACCGAAGATGGATATAGAAAACTGTCTAAAGAGGATGAGCTATCTATTCTGTTAAGTGAATTTAATGCTTTTGTTGAATCACGTTTTGGCAAGGAACATCAGGAACGAAGCATAAAAGAGGCTAATGCTCTCAATGATATGCAGAAGATAAAGCAGGAATTAGGATATGGGGATATTAAATATTACGAACCTGAATATATCCCGGATGGCTTTGTGGAGAATTTGATAAAAGCTGTTCTATAAAGCAAAATGAATAATTGCCGATATAATTAGTAGCAAAGGATGGCGTCTATTTTCAAAGGATTGAATATGAAAATAGATGCTATTTTTATATATTAAAAATTTTTATACCACTTGGACCTTTCGAGAAGTGGTGCAATCCGGACTGACAGATGGATTGCGGAAAGGAGATTATATGTCAATTTCAGGAATCGGCGGTGCTATGGGCGGCGTCAACTACTACAACAACAGAGTGAATCGGAACACTAATCAGGTGGCGAGTTCTTTTAGTACAGGGACTTGCATTAATCTGAAAATGACCGATGAGGATTCGGGGAGCAGAGCACTTACTTCTGTGGGCTATCCGGATGGAAGCAGTGCATCTGTATTTAAAGCAGAAGGCTATACAGATGGTAATCCTCAGTATATGGTAAAGCATTGGGGCAAGAATGGAGAAGAAACAGAATACTTTGTGAATCCTACACAGGTAAACCCTGAGGATGCAAGCTATATTGATATGCTGGCATATTCTACATATCTTGACCTTACCGGACAGACTAAAAATGGATTTGGAGATTTTCTTACTGCCTCCAGAGGTGTAAATGGCGATTTGACGTATGATGCAGAGAGCATGAATACCAAGATGGATTTCAAGGCATTGGTTAAGGAATTTATGCAGTTACAATATGATGTCGGTAATATGGCAGGATATATGTCGTTTAAAAGATTTTATGAATGTATGGAATAAGCCGCTTGGACCTTTCCGGAGAGCGGTGCAACCTTGACTGACAGATGGGTTGCGGAAAGGAGCACTATGGGTATATATGGCGTGAGTTCGTATTATGCAGGTGACTATGCGATACAGAACCAGAATCGTTCAGTAGGGCGTAATTCGTCCGTTTCAAATAATGAGACAATTGGCAATGCAACATCGCTTTCTGAATCGTCAGACAATGGAAAACGAATAGGCATTACTACTGTTGGAAATTTGCAAAAGTGGAATCAAGTTTGTTCGTACTCGGATACAGATTTTGGCATGGTATCCTCCAAAGAATACTGGCTTGGTTTCTTTGAAGGTGCAGAGGTTTCCGATGAGAATTACATGGAAGCCATACGTGAGCAGATAGAAGAAATGCAGGAAAAAATAGAGAATGGAGAGATAAATGAAACTTTCCAAATTGGAAACCAGACTTTTACTGTGGAAGAGTGGAATGAATTTTTAGAGAAATTTGATTCTATTGAAGAGGTCCTTGAAGCATTGATGAAGGAACGCCATACTGAAATGGAAAAACAGCAGTCGGTTAAGGAAGAAGATGCCGTAGAACAAAATGCATTGGATATGATTATTTCAGAAAGTACCTCATGCACCTATCCAGCATCGGATACGAATGGAGAAGAAATTCGCTATATTACATGTTATACAGAAGAAGGAATTTTTTGTAAAAAAGCAGGTTTGACAGATGGATATGAATGGTCAATATCTTTTGAGAGCAAAAAGCAGTATGATAAAGTAATGGAGTTTATTGGGCAGTTTTCAGATGATGAAGATTTGCGATTTACTGCAAATGAGAAATTTTGGAAAGATTTTCTGAAAGGCGATACGGATGTAGAGAGTTTGAAGGAAAGTATACGATTTCGGATAGCTTAGGAGTAAAAAGAACAGAAATAAAAGTTTCTAAT
>JAFXGP010000036.1 GCA_017521195.1 Lachnospiraceae bacterium | reverse complement strand
GATTGTAGGTACACAGGCTGTATTTAACGTTCTTATGGGCGAAAGATACAAAATGGCTACAAAAGAAACTAAAGCAGTTCTTCGTGGTGAATATGGTCAGACTGTTAAACCAATGAGCCAGAAAGT
The DNA here is from genome assembly GCA_017521195.1 of Lachnospiraceae bacterium. Lineage (GTDB taxonomy): Bacteria > Bacillota > Clostridia > Lachnospirales > Lachnospiraceae > SFDP01. The sequence goes on along the minus strand of JAFXGP010000036.1, from coordinate 4,890 downwards.
TATTGACAAGGTTATTCCGGGTGAAGAAAGAATTACATGTCGTCCGGCTGACTTAATCGAAAACGAAATGGATAAGTTAGAAGCAGAAATGAAAGAATGGAAACAGCAGGATGAAGATATTTTATCTTATGCTTTATTCCCACAGGTTGCTACTGACTTCTTCAAATATCGTCAGGCTCAGCAGGAAAAAGTAGATATGACTCAGGCTGATACAGCTAACAACGCATATCCTGTATAATTAAATATTTAAAACGGGTTGAATTTATTCAACCCGTTTTTTGTATGTGTAGGTGCCCTTGACAAGGGAATAAAGTGTGAGTTAGAATAACAAGTGTTATTACATGTTGACTATGTACATGAAAGATGGTGGATTTATGGCGAGAAAAGAGACAATTACAAAAAAATATTTGTTTGAAACTGCCTTTCAGTTGGTTAGGGAAGAAGGAATAGAGAATGTGACGGCAAGAAAGTTGGCTGCAAAAGCCGGATGTTCTACCCAACCAATCTTTCGTTTATATGAAAATATGGAAGAGTTGTGGCAGGAATTGTTTGAAAGAGCTGTAGATTATTTTGAAGATTATTATAACAATGCTAAACTCTATGATTTTACTCCTTTTGTAAATTTAGGAATTACCTATATACAATTTGCAGTTGAAGAAAAACAGTTGTTTCAAATGTTGTTTTTAGCAAACAATAGATATGGAAAGAGTCTTTATGAAATTCTAAATGGAAAAATGGGCGCTGTAGGAAAAGAATTTGCAAAAGCAAAAAATGAAGGATGTAAAAATCCCGGTGATTTGTTTATGAAAATGTGGATTTTTATTCATGGAAGCGCATGTATGTCTATTACAGGAGATTATGATTTGGGATTGGAGGATACAATCCAGTTATTGAGAACGGTATATAAAGGTTTTGTTTCGTAGATTATAAATCAATAAGCAATTGGAAGATGTTTATACTGTAAAATATATACAAATAGGAGATATCTTGGATATGAGTAATATATATGAAAAAGATATTATAGAACTGATTGATGAAAAATATGTAAAAATGAGTAAAAGTCATAAGAAAATAGCTCAATTTATTAAAGAGCATTATGATCAGGCTGTTTTTATGACGGCTGCAAAAATTGGTGCAATCCTTGATATCAGCGAATCTACCGTTGTACGATTTGCTTCCGGTTTAGGTTTTGACGGATTTCCGGAGTTCCAAAGTGTTTTGGCGGATTGGGTGAAGAATAAGCTGAATACCGTATCTAAGATGGGAGCAAAATATGGCGGGAGTTCACAATCAGAGATTTTAGTAGATGTATTACAAGCTGATATGGAAAAAATTGGAGATACCATTGAACAGGTAGATCCGATAGCTTTTGAAACAGCAATAGAGTCTATTATCAAAGCAAAGACCGTGTATGTTGTTGGGCTTAGAACTTGTGAACCATTAGCAGATTTTCTTAGCTTTTATTTGAATATGATTCGTGGAAATGTAGTTGTGCTTAGAACTACCAGTGCAAGCGAGATGTTTGAGCAAATGATACGAATTGATGAAAATGATGTTCTGATTGGAATCAGTTTCCCAAGATATTCCATGAGAACGTTGAAAGCAATGGAATTTGCTAATGATAGAAATGCTAAAGTAATTGCCATAACAGATTCAGCACATTCTCCGATGAATTTGTATTCTTCCTGCAATCTTTTTGCAAGAAGTGATATGGTTTCAATAGTAGACTCGCTGGTTGCACCGCTGAGTCTAATTAATGCCTTGGTGGTTGCATTATGTATGAAATGTCCGGAAGAGGTCAAGAAGAATTTAAGTAATTTGGAGCAGGCATGGAATAATTATCAGGTATATCTGAATGATGAAATTAATTTTATTGATCAGGCACCGGTATTGGATTATTCCTTGAAAAGAAAAACTACCGAGTAAGAAACTGTTGCATGAGCAGATGAACATAATGTTAATACAATCAATAAACAGGTGATGAAATGAATGTAATTGTGGTAGGTGGCGGAGCCGCGGGGATGATGGCCGCGATAAGCGCTGCTGAAAAAGGTCATACAGTAGAACTTTTAGAACGAAATGAGAAATTAGGTAAGAAAATATATATTACGGGGAAAGGCAGATGTAACGTAACCAACGCCTGTGATTTGGAAGAATTTTTTACTAATATTGTAAGTAATGAAAAGTTTTTATATAGTTCCATTTATCAATATGATAATAATGCAGTAATAGATTTCTTTGAAAGTAATGGGTGTCCGCTAAAAGTTGAACGTGGGAACAGAGTGTTTCCGGTATCAGACCATGCATCTGATGTTACAAAAGCTTTGGCTGATAAGATGAAATCCTTAGGTGTGAAAATTACCTTTTATTGTAAGGTAGAGGATTTAATTATTAAGGAAGATGGCTCTATAGGTGGTGTGGTTACCAATAAAAAAGAGCGAAAAATAGCTGATAGAGTAATTCTGGCTACCGGAGGTTTTTCCTATGAACCTACAGGTTCCGACGGCAGCGGAGTGAGAATTCTGGAAAAGTATGGACATAAAATAGCCCAGCCCAAACCTGCTTTGGTGCCTTTTGAACTTAAGGAGGATTATGGGGCACGTTTACAAGGATTGGCTCTAAAAAATGTTAATTTTTTCATCAAAGATGGAAAAAAGAAGATTTATGACGGCTTTGGGGAGATGTTATTTACCCATTTCGGAATCAGTGGCCCTTTAGTAATTAGTGCCAGCAGTTATTATGTAAAAAAATTGTATGGTAAAGAAGTAAAATGTTACATTGATTTAAAACCGGCGCTTACTGAGGAACAGTTAGATAAAAGAATTCTAAGAGAATTCGAAGAAAATAAGAATAAACAGTTTAAAAATTCATTGGATAAATTATTTCCCGCAAAATTAGTTCCTCTTATGGTAGAATTAAGCGGAATAAATCCGGATAAGAAAGTAAATGAGGTTACTAAGGAAGAAAGAAAAACACTGGTACATTTGATTAAAAACTGGGAAATGACAATAACAGGAACCAGAGGTTTTAGGGAAGCAATTATTACTCAAGGAGGAGTGGCTGTAAAAGGCGTTAATCCGTCAACGATGGAATCAAAAGTGATTCCCGGACTATATATAGCCGGAGAAATGTTGGATATAGATGCCCTCACCGGAGGATTTAACTTACAGTTAGCCTGGTCTACAGGCTATTTGGCCGGAAACAGTATTGAGTAAAATGAGATAAAACTATAGAGATTATGGAAGGAGAGCATGAAGGTTTCATGCAAAAGAAAAATATGGGATATAGTGTAGCAATTGATGGACCGGCAGGGGCCGGAAAAAGTACCATTGCAAAACAAATTGCAAAAAAAATGAATTTTATCTATGTGGATACAGGGGCAATGTATCGTGCTATGGCATTATTTTTAATACGCAATAATGTTGCGGCAGATGAAAAAGATAAAATTGAAGAAATATGTAAAGAAGCCAAAATTACAATTGAATATAGAGATGGTGAACAGGTGGTATTGTTAGACGGTGAAAATGTGAATGGATTAATCCGTACGGAAAAAGTTGGTAATATGGCATCGGCATCCAGTGTAAACGGGGAAGTAAGAAAAAAATTGGTAGCTCTTCAGCAGGAACTGGCAAAGAGTGCCGAAGTTATTATGGATGGAAGAGATATTGGAACCTGTGTGTTACCGGGAGCAAATGTAAAAGTGTATCTGACTGCTGATCCAAAGGTCCGTGCAAAACGTCGTTTTGATGAATTAACTGCTAAAGGTGAAGTTTGTGATATTGACAAAATAGAAGCTGATATCATTGAAAGGGACTACCGTGATATGAATCGTGAAATCAGTCCTTTAAAACAGGCAGAAGATGCGATTTTAGTTGACACTTCTTATATGACCATTGAAGAAGTTGTGGAAACCATCATGGGGCTTATTAAAAAGAATAAAGAAGCTTAGCCCCCGGAGTCTTAATATCATAGAAGAGCAAGGATAATAATATGGAAGTAAAAAAAGCCAAGAGTGCAGGTTTCTGTTTCGGAGTAAAGAAAGCTATGGAAACCGTGTATCAACAGATTGAGCAAAATCAAGGAAAGCCTATTTATACCTTTGGACCATTAATTCATAATGAAGAAGTGGTAAAAGAATTAAAAAGCAAAGGTGTTGAGGTGGTAGATACTGTAGAGGAACTGAAAAATTTGAAAGAAGGAATTGTAATCATACGTTCCCATGGTGTCAGTAAAGATATTTATAAAATTATGGAAGAGAATGGAATAGAGTGTGTGGATGCAACCTGTCCTTTTGTGAAACGTATCCATAAAATTGTGGAAAAGGAAAGTGCAGTCGGTAAGCAGATTATTATTATAGGAAATGACGGACATCCGGAAGTCGAAGGTATTAAAGGATGGAGTTCTACTCCTGCGATTGTAGTAGAAAAAGAGGCGGAAGCATTAGAATTTTCATGCAAATCGGATGAAAAAATCTGTATTGTATCCCAAACGACATTTAACTACAATAAATTTCAAGAATTAGTTGAAATTTTTGAAAAAAAAGGTTATGATATTAGTGTTGTGAATACTATATGTAATGCAACAGAGGAACGTCAGACAGAAGCGAAGAAAATTGCAGCTGAAGCAGACGTTATGATAGTAATAGGGGGAACCCATAGTTCCAATACTCGTAAGTTATACGAGATATGTAAGAATGAGTGTGAGAATACTCATTTTATACAGACACTAGGTGACTTGAATTTAGATCTTCCTAAATCTGTCCGACTGGTGGGTATTACTGCAGGGGCATCGACCCCAAATAATATTATTGAGGAGGTTCAAAATTATGTCAGAATTAACTTTTGAACAAATGTTAGAAGAATCATGCAAAACAATCCATTCGGGAGAGGT
>JAFXGP010000008.1 GCA_017521195.1 Lachnospiraceae bacterium | reverse complement strand
TGGCTTGCTTCAGAGAAGTCACCATTTTCAAAATGTTTTACGTTACGGGTGTGAGCAAACGCTATACGGTCAACGTATTTTTTAACGATATCTGCTACGTTATTGTTAGGGTCAGCATTTAAGCTTCCGGAACAAAGAGTTAAGCAGTTGTATGGATCATCTACCATAGTCAGGAAACGTTTGATATTTTCTTCGCAGGTAAGTAATCTTGGAAGACCAAAGATATCCCATGGGGGATCGTCCATGTGGATAGCCATTTTAATGTCACATTCACGACATGTTGGCATAATTGCTTCTAAGAAATATTTTAAATTAGCCCATAAAGCTTCTTTATCAACCGGTTTGTATGCAGCAAATAATTCATCTAATTTTGCCATACGTTCAGGTTCCCAACCCGGGAATGTTAATCCGTGAAGGTTATTTAAGATGTAATCTGCCATTTCCTTTGGATCATCATGGATACGGCTTGCTTCATAATAAAGAGCTGTGGAGCCGTCTCCTACAGGATGGAATAAATCAGTACGTGTCCAGTCAAATACAGGCATAAAGTTATAACAGATAACTTTAACTCCGAATTTAGAAAGGTTTTTAATTGTCTGAATGTAATTTTCGATATATTTATCGCGTGTAGGTAACCCGATCTTAATGTCATCGTGAACATTAACGGATTCTACAACGTCCATGTTAAAACCATATGGTTCTAACTGTTTCTGAACTTCAGCGATTTCCTCAACTTCCCAAACTTCACCAGGCATTTTATTATGAAGAGCCCAAACGATGCTTGTTACGCCGGGAATCTGTTTGATGTCAGAAAGCTTAATTTTGTCATTGCCTTCGCCATACCAGCGAAATCCCATTTGCATTGGCATAAGTATACCTCCTTAATTTTCTGTTAAACACTCTTAACTAGGCAGATTATATCATAAAAGTATAATGGTTACAAAACGTAAAAAAAGAAAAAAACTGGTAATTGAAAGTGGAATCAAAAATAGAATGAAAATTATCCTATTTTCCCTAAAAAAAATAAGGCAGAGAGAAAAAGTATTTGGTAAAATAGGAATGATTGAATATAATAACTATTTAAGGTATAAAGATAATGAATAGTTAATATTAAGATATTATTTTAAGAAGGAGCAATTTGAAATGAAATTAAACAGTGCAGATTTAGCAAACAAAGCTCTTTGGGAAGAAAAAGGTTATGTTCTCCCAAAATATGACAGAGAAGCTGTTGCGGCAGCTACAAAAGAAAATCCTTTCTGGATTCATTTTGGCGGCGGTAACATTTTCAGAGCTTTCCAAGCTAATGTAGTTCAGAATTTATTGAATGACGGAAGTCTTGACAGGGGTCTTGTTGTAGCAGAAGGTTTTGACTATGAAATCATTGAAAAAATGTATCGTCCAAACGATGACTATACATTGTTAGTTACTTTAAAAGCAAACGGAAGTGTAGAAAAAACAGTAGTAGGAAGTATCGTAGAATCTTGTATTCTTGATTCTGAAAACGATAAAGAATTCGGAAGACTCCGTGAAATCTTTGAAAAAGATTCCTTACAGATGGCGTCCTTCACAATTACAGAAAAAGGATACTCCCTTGTAACAGGTAAGGGTGATCTTCTTCCGGCGGTAGAAGCTGATTTTGCAGCAGGTCCTGAAAGACCGGCAAGCTACATCGGTAAAGTTGCCTCCCTTTTATACACACGTTACTTAGCAGGGCAGAAACCTGTTGCTATGGTAAGTATGGATAACTGTTCCCACAATGGTGATAAATTATATGCAGCAGTAGTTGCATTTGCAGAAAAATGGGCTGCCAAGGGTAAAGTAGAGGCTGGATTCGTTGATTATATTAACGATAAAAATAAAGTATCTTTCCCATGGTCTATGATTGATAAAATCACACCAAGACCGGATGCAAGTGTAGAACAGATTTTAAGAGATGACGGATTAGAAGGATTAGATCCTGTAATTACATCTAAGAATACTTATGTTGCACCATTCGTAAACGCAGAAGAATGTGAATACCTTGTAATTGAAGATGCATTCCCTAACGGACGCCACGAAGCATTAGCAAAAGGTGGTTTGATGTTCACAGAACGTGAAACAGTAGATAAAGTAGAAAAAATGAAAGTTTGTACATGCTTAAATCCGCTTCATACCACTTTGGCTGTATACGGATGTCTTTTAGGATATGATAAGATTTCCGAAGAAATGAAAGATGCAGAACTTAAGAAAATGGTAGAAGTAATCGGATACAAAGAAGGACTTCCTGTAGTTATTAACCCTGGTATCCTTGATCCTAAGGAATTTATTGATACTGTTCTTACCGTTCGTATTCCTAACCCATTTATGCCTGATACACCACAGCGTATTGCAACTGATACATCCCAGAAACTCGCAATCCGTTTCGGTGAAACAATTAAAGCATACAATGCAGATCCTGAATTAAATGTTGCAGACCTTAAATTAATTCCGTTGGTATTTGCAGGATGGTTAAGATATTTAATGGCAGTGGATGATGAAGGAAAGGCATTTGAATTAAGTCCGGATCCACTTCTTGATACAGTATGTCCATACGTTGCCGGTTTCAAATTAGGAGAAGCAGCTGACGTAGAAGCAGCTTTAAAACCTGTTTTAGAAAAGAAAGAAATCTTTGGTGTGAACCTTTACGAAGTAGGTTTAGCAGAAACTGTAATCAAATACTTTACAGAATTAATTGCAGGACCTGGTGCAGTAAGAGCTACTTTGAAAAAGTACGTATAGAAAAAATAAGAGCTGAGTGCTAAGCACTCAGCTCTTTTAAAATGGATTCGTAATCCGATCCCTATATTCTTTTGGTGTAATGCCAATAATCTTTTTAAAAGTCTTTGTAAAATAGTTCACATCTGCAATGCCACTGTACTGGGCAATCATTTGAATTTGTAAATTAGATGAATTTAATAAAAATACAGCATGTTCAATACGTTTCTGGTTCACATATTCTGTCAAAGTAGAGCCTGTCTCCTTTTTGAAAAGAGTTGACAAATAACTTGGATTTACATTTAACATGCCAGCCAAATTTTTTAATCCTAAATCTGCGGTCAGATCATAATCAATCTGTGTTAATACTTTTCGAATTAATAGGGAATATCCTTTCATGGAATGATTTTTCACTAACAAACAATATTTACGTACCATTTCTTTCATTAATGCCATTCCTGCATTGGTGGAAGTGGTAGCTTCGATTTTATGGGCATAAGAGGACGACAATTTATCAATATGAAAAGGAGGTACGTCTCCGTTTCTGGCAGCAACACGTAATAAAGTATTTAGGATAATCAGATAATTCTTAGTATTGCGCAAAGCATTGGTTGAGCGGGATTCAAACTGGTATTTGGACAGAGTGGTAAATAACAGTTCTGCTTTGGGAATCTGTCCTACGGAAACTGCCTGCATCAGTTGTCGTTCCACATCATAACGATCCTCCACATAAAGAGCATCGGAAACAATGTCAAGGGGTTCTTTTATAGGGGAAGCTTTTGAAACAACATCAAAATTAATAGGATAAAAATCATAATATTGTTTAGTTGTAAAGTTATCCGCTCCCCCATAAATTTTACTGCAAAAAGTATAAATGATGGATTGGATATGAGTTTCTTCGGAAATCAAAGGAATACCTTGATAATAAGCTTCAATTTTGGATAACAAATCTGTTGAAAAATGATATTTTTCAGCCATTTTTGCTATTTGCTGTTTGCTTATGACCTCCTGCGTGTAAGGTCCCACATAGGCATATTTCCTTTTTTCATCTTCCTCAGGAAATAAGAAAACCATATGATGACACAAAAAAGCATCTTCAATCTGATAAATAGTATTTGGTTTGCATTGTTTTTTGAAAGTTTGGAAGATGTTAATAAGAGACGACTCACTACTTATGAAGTCGCCAATCCAGCCGTATTCCGGAACGACTACGTCGGGAGCAAGTTCGTCATCGAAAAGATATAGATTCAAACGATAAGTTTTTAAAAGTTCACGCACAAAATTGAGTTCTACCTGATGGTTCATAATGGTACCTCTAAATCGTATTTCTTTTTTGTATTATCGTATAATTTTTAGTTAAAATCAAGAGTAAATTAAAAAAGTACGAATGTTTTTGAAAAATAATAAAAATCAATTAAAAATCTTTAGGTATAAAATACTTCCATTTACAAATACTAGCTTTAAAATCAGAGAATGTTAATGGAGGTTTTTATATATGAGAGCAACAGGAATCGTTCGTAGAATTGACGATTTGGGGAGAGTGGTAATTCCAAAGGAAATCAGAAGAACTCTTAGAATTCGTGAGTCGGAACCATTGGAAATATTTACAGGTAAAGAGGGGGAAATTGTTTTAAAAAAATATTCTCCCATCAGTGAAATGACAGGTTTTGCAAAACAATATATGGAAAGTTTAAGTCAGGTTTCGGGAAGAATTGCATTGGTTGCTGACAGGGATCAGTTTATTGCTGTTTCCGGAGGAATGAAAAGTCTTCTTGGAAAAGAAATCAGCAAAGAACTAGAAAATAAAATGGAGAAAAGAGATACTTTTATTGCTTCTAAAGGAGAGAGAGCTTTTGTACCGATTATGGAAGAAATGCCGGAAGAAATCCTTTATGAAGCTATTTGTCCAATCTTAAGTGAAGGTGATATGATTGGCGCTGTACTCTTGCTTGAAACGGATAATAAGCGTAAAATGAATGAAGGAGATTTAAAATTAATTCAGGCTGCAGCAGGATTTTTAGGAAAGCAGATGGAACAGTAAAAAGGTAAGTGGAGTTAATATGGTACAAAAGATATGGAACAAGATTCTGGCAAAAGAAGAAGTAAGGCAGAATCTTAGTAAATTAAGAGAAATAATTAAAGATGGAAAAAATAAAGAGATATGTAAAAAAATAATATCTGAGAATGAATTGGTGTTGGAACAACTGCTGGAATCAGAAGATGCAAAAACCAGAAAGAACACAGCGCTTCTGATAGGAGACTTGCAATTAAATGCTATGCAAATGCAGTTATGGAGGACCTATGAAAAGGAAGAGACTCTGTTTGTACGCAGTTCTTATTTGATTGCTTTGCAGAAAATGGATATGACAGCCTTTTTAAAACCTATGAAAGCAAGAATAAAGGAACTTTCTGAAAAGGAAATAGAAGAAACCAGCGGAAAACACATCCGTGAGGAAATGCAGGAACTTAGAAAAATGATCCTTTCCATTGAGGGGGTTCAAAAGCATAAGTTTACCGGTTGGCAAAAACTGAGTGAAATTATTTTGCTGGCAAACAGAAGACATTTGGATATTGTTTTCAACGAGATAAAACAACTACCTGACGTTATGACGTCTGATGCCAAAATGATGAACGCAGGGATTCGGTTAAAAACAGTAGCATTAGATCAGTTGATGGGAATTCGTACCTGGCAGGAAATGTTGTTTTTGGTAAATGGTATGAAAACCTGTGACAGGGATGCCTTAAAAGCTGTAGAAACTATTACTTCATCCAAACTAATGGAATTTTTGGAAGACAGACATAAGGGAGCGGCTCCGTTTTATTTCCGCGTGGAAGTAAAAATGCAGGACGTGGAAGCGAAAACGAAATTTGTGAAGAAATTCGTAACTACTCTGGAAGAAAAGAGCGGCGGCAAACTGATTAATACTACTTCGGATTATGAATTTGAAATCCGTCTGGTGGAAAATAAGGATGGAAGATTTAATGTAATGGTAAAATTATTTACTCTGGAAGATAATCGTTTTGATTATCGTAAGGAAGTGGTGGCTGCCAGCATCCGTCCGGTAAATGCAGCTCTTTTGGTTCAGCTGGCAAAAGAATATATGATGGAAGATGCCAGAGTTTTGGACCCGTTCTGTGGTGTAGGCACTATGCTGATTGAAAGACAGAAAAAAATCAGCGCAGATACTTCTTATGGTTTGGATATTTTTGAAGAAGCTATTGAAAAGGCAAGAAGAAATACAGAGGCTGCAGGACAATTGGTCCATTATGTAAATAGGGATTGTTTCACATTTACCCATGAGCATCTCTTTGATGAAATTTTTACTAATATGCCTTTTGTTCAGGGGAGAAAAACACCGGCGGAAATATATGACATTTATGTTAGATTTTTTGAAAATGCAGGAAAACTTGTAAAACCTGAAGGTATTATTATGCTTTATACCCATGATAAGACATATGTAGACAAATTAGTGCTTAAATCGGGATACGTTGTTTTAAAGAAATGCCAGATAAATGTCAAAGAAGATACATGGTTTTATGTACTGAAAAAGTAGAAAAAGAGGACTGTTGCTAAATGGCAACAGTCTTTTTCTATATACACAATTCTTGGGGGAAAATAGGTAAACAAAATCCAAGTTCTGATTCATAAAATCCTTTGGAAAAAAAACAAGTTATAATACAATGAATAAAATGGATGGAGTGTATATGAAGAAGAGATTAAAGGATTTTATGGAAAATAAAATATGGGGAAAGAAGACGGAACCATTGCCTCTTAGAAAACAATTGTCCCGAATGATTACCATATGTTGTGTTACTGCCGTATGTATTCAGTCAATCGCTATGGTAGTTATGACTATGAATCAATATATGAATAAGGAAAGAGAAGATACTTTGTATATATTGGAAAGTGACAATGTTAAGGTGGATTCCATTTTCCAGTATGTAGAAGAAATTGCTTTAGCGGTTCAACATAATGTGGGGTTAAGAAGTTTTTTTAGAGACGCAGTTTATAGTGAAGAAGAGGTTACGGAACAGTTAAAAAGTGTGGGGAATCTTTTCTCTGAAAGAAACCGCTTACAGGTTTTTGAACCCTTTGTTGAAAAGATATATTTGTACAATGATTCAGATAAATCCATAAGTAACTTGTACTATTCTATGACTATTTTAGAAAAGAAACAGTCTCAAGAAAAAAGTGATAAATTATACGAAGTATATAAGAACAGTGACAGTGCATTCTATTTTCAAGTAGACGGAAAGTATTTGAATCTGTGTATGAGATTGTATGATGCTAAGATGAAGCCCTTAGGAACCTGCATTTTTGTATTGAATAAAGCAGGAATTGAAGAGAATTATTCAAATCTGGAAAAGATGAAATTCTATAGCTGGAGTATTAAACAGCAAGATGAAGTTTTACTGGGAAGCAGTAACATGCCTTTTGGAGATAAGGGGATGATTTTGGAACATGAAATGCCCACAGGATTTGGTTTGCATCTGTGTACGGGTGTTTCCGGATGGATGATTTACAGTTCTTTGGGAACAACTATTCTGAGTATTCTTCTGATTTCATTAGTGTTGATGATTCTCTTGTCTTTATTGGGACATACCATGGCTGTTTATTATGTAAGACCTTTGGAAACAGTTGCAGAAAAAATAAAACTGGTAGGAGAAGGTAATTTTGATGCTAAATTGGATGAATATGGAGTGGAAGAATTACAAAATATCAGTCACACCTTTAATGAAATGACAGATTATATTGAACGTCTGGTAAAGGAAGTATATGAGACACAGTTGCTGGCGCAGCAGTCTCAAATACAATATCTTCAGGCTCAAATAGATCCTCATTTTTTGTTTAATGTATTATCTATGATTGAAATGCGGGCAGCTATGAATCAGGATAAAGAAGTGCAGGAAATGCTATATAAACTTGCCAATATTTATCAGGGAAAGATTTTTAGGAAAGACGAGCATTTTATCCGTTTAGAGGAAGAGATGGAAATTGTAGATTTTTATCTTTCTCTTCAGAACAGCCGTTTTGGAGAAAAAGTGGAATATTCTATTTCTTATGAGGGCGGAAAGGAAAAATATCGGGGATTATTAGTACCCAGATTAAGTATAGAGCCTATTGTGGAAAATGCAGTATGCCATGGATTGGAACCAAAAGATGAACAAGGGCATATTTGGATAACATTTTTACAAACTGAAAATTTATTGACTATACGGATAGAAGATAATGGAGTAGGATTTGATTCTGCAAAAATAATAGAGAAAAAAGAAGATAAAAGTCACAGTCATGTGGGATTGTGGAATACAAATAAGATGATTCATAATTTGTGCGGAAAAGAATACGGCTTGGATATTACAAGTAAAATAGGCGAAGGAACAAGAGTTATAATTCAGTTGCCTGTAAGAAATGGAGAAACACATGTGGAAGGTAATGATTGCTGATGACGAAAGTTATATGTTAGAAGCTATGGAAAATCTGATTGATTGGAGAAAAATGGAATGTCGTCTAGTTTTTAAGGCTAAAAACGGACAGGAACTTTTGGAACAGGTCAAGAAAAATCCACCGGATATTATTATTACAGATATTAAAATGCCGTTAATCAGCGGTATAGAAGTGGCAAAGTATGTGTATGAAAACAGACTTCCGATAAAAGTAATTATTCTTTCTGCTTATGCGGATTTCCAATTTGCACAAGAAGCTATTAAATATGATGTTTGCGGATATATCATTAAAACTTCTGTAATAGAGATGTTGCCGGGAATGATACAAAAAGCTATAGGAAAGTTGTCGGTTTCAACAGAATTGGAAAAAGATAGCGAAGAACTTTATTCGGATGACATATTAGGAAGACTTCAGAAATATATCGCGGAGCACTATACAGATAAATTAACACTTACTAAAATTGCCCGGGAAATACATGCTAACGGCAGCTATCTGAGCCGTTTGTATAAGACGAAAACGGGACAAAACCTTTTTGATGTAATTAATAAAATGAAACTGGAAAGAGCAAAAGAATATATGAGCCAGGGGAAACGGATTTATGAAATTGCCCAACTGGTGGGATTTGATGATGTATCATATTTTTCCAGAGTATTCAAAAAACATGAAGGCTGCTCTCCGAGAGAGTACGAAAACAGATTAAGAGAAGAATAACGGAATGAAGAAAGCGATAATTAAGATTTTAATATTAATGGGTATATGCGGTATATTGAACGGCTGTGGTTCTCCGAAAGATGATGTAGTGGAAATTACCATGATACATGGATGGGGCAGTACCGAATATGACCATGTGGTTATGAGACAAATTTATGAGGAGTTTGAAAAGGTTCATCCTGAGATTCATTTGAATATGGTGGCTATGCCCTCTTCTACAGATGTAATCAGTAAAGTGGGCGATCTTTTAACGGTAGGAGAGATTCCGGATATTGTATTTACGGGAGGAGATGGCAGGGAGTCTATCTATAGTTTTATGGTAGAAGAAGGATATGCCGTAGATTTAATGCCGTACATTCAGGAAGATCAGGAATTAGAAGCAAATGTTTCTCCTGTAATTATGGAAAATTGGACTACTGAGAATGGAAATTTGTATACAGTATCTGACGTGTTGCTAATGGGTGGTTATTGGTATAACGAAGAGATTTTTGAAAAGGCGGGCATAGATAATGTTCCGGAAACTTGGGAAGAGTGGATGGAAGCTTGCAGGAAAATAAAAAAATCCGACGGAAAGACAGTACCGATTATTTTGGATTCCAATCATATATCGTATCTCATGACGACAATTCTGGCAGATGAAGAATTGACACAATTAAAAGAAGCTAAAAATTCAAAAATTCAGATAAATTCTGCTTCTTTTGATAAAATGCTGAGTCGGTTGCGGGAAATTTCCAAGTATGCAACATTGGCAGGAGATTATAATTACAGGGATACTTTGGCCAGCTTTAATGCAGGTGAAAGTGCAATTTATATTAATGGTGTATGGGCGAACTTTATGATTGATAATAATCTTCAAGTTGCATATGCTCCGTTCCCTTCGGACGATGGAAACGGAATTGCTACTAAGTCCGCTTGTGTAGGATATATTTTGGGAAACACGGGAGATGAAAAGAGAATAGATGCCAGTGTGAAATTTCTAAAATATATGTTGAGTGAAGATGTGGCTGTTAAAATTATGGAAAAAACAGGACAGATGCCTTCCAATCCTAATGTAGAGATTACTGAAGAAAGTGTTGGCTCCAGATTATACCAGGCGGTTACTTGTGTGGAAAATGCAGGTTTGATTATAGAAACTCCGGAAAATTTATGGGACTTAAGTGAAAAGAAAGAATATGGTGAAAATGTAATTTTATACTTACAAAACCGAATTGGGGAAGAGGAGTTTAGAGAGAGATTGTCACGATTATAATAAGCTTTTTTCATATATATTCCCAGGTAAACATAGTCCTATAATTGGTAAATAAAGGACTTCTTTGGGGATAGGTAGTCCATTCAAAATCAATACCTCCCATGAGATAATTTTTTTGAACAATTTTCAGTTCGAAAAAATTATTATGGGAGGTTTTTCACATGAAAAAGAAACTTATCTCCATGGTATTAGCTTTAACCTTAGTAGCAGGTATGTTAACAGGTTGTGGCGGTGCCAAGGAAGAAGCACCAGCTGCAGATAATGCAGCAACAGAAACTCCTGCAGAAGATGCTGCAGAAGAAACAGCTACAGGAGAACAGGAAGTATTAGAATTCTATCATGCTTACTATCATGAAGAATCTGAATGGCCGGTAGCAGCAGTTATGAGAGACATTTATCAGAAGTTCGCAGATGAACACGCAGATGGCGCTGTTGTATTCAAACCAATCGTTGTAGAAGATGTATTACAGGTTGCTACAAACGAAATCGCAGGTGGCGAATTCCCTGATATGGTAGACTTCGCAGGAACAGAAGTTCCATTAGCAGCAGTTGCTCAGGAATTAGTAGTTGACTTAAAACCATATATTGATGCTGAAGGTCTTCAGAGCAAAGTTGGTATCAACTACACAATGAACGATGTAGATGGCAAAATCTATACAGTACATGACCAGTTAACAACATTAGGTCTCTGGTACAATGCAGACCTTTACGAAGCAGCAGGCGCAGCTACACCTGATACATGGGCTACATACGAAGATATGGCAAAAGCTATGGAAGCATTAAGAGCAAGCGGTGTATACGGATACAATGCAGGACAGGGTTCTGAAAGATTATTCAACTCCTACATGGCAGTTTTAGATGCAGAAGCAATGTCTAACCCATTAACAGCTGACGTTGTTAATTCTGAAGCTTTTGCTACAGCATTCAAAACTGTAGCAGCTATGGACCAGGCTAACGGTTCTGCACATTCTACAAACAATGCAGGTGATTTCGGTGCTGATTTCACAGGTGGTTTGTGTGCAACATGGATGAATGGTGTATGGGCAGCAGGAAGCTTTAGTGAAGTAGAATACAATGTATTACCGGGTATTTATCCTATGAGCGGTGCTATCTCCTCTACAGGTGGCGGTTTAACAATCTCTGCATCTTTATCTGATGCTCAGAAAGAATTAGCTTTAGAATTCTTAAAATACATGACTAGCGATGAAGTACAGACAAGAATTTTCTTAGAAGTAAATGCTAACCCATGTAACACAGATCTTGACTTAAATGCACTTGCAGAAGGTGTTGACAATCCTACAGTTAAATTATTAGCTCAGGCTTGTTCCGCAGCTAACAGTGCAGCTTCCATTACAAACACAACAGGTGCTGTTTGGGGAGCAGATGTTAATACTGCAATTATCAACAAGTTAATCGAATGTTCTGTAGAAGGAACAGATATCGATGCAAAATTAGCAGAATTACAGTCTGAATTAATCGCTTTAATTGGCTAATTAGATTGAAAGCCTGTTTTTCTCGACAGAGAAGAACAGGCTTTTTTTATAAAGAGAAGAGAGGGTATGAAATGAAGAAAAAATCAAACAGAGCAATATTTATGACATTGTTTTTATTACCTTCCTGTTTATGTTTCCTGATTTTCTATGCTTATCCTATTTTGCAGATTATTGTTACATCTTTTTGTAAATGGGATTATACAAACTTAAAAAATCCTACTTTTTTTGAAGCGGGAGAACTTTTAACAAACTATAAATATATATTTACCCAGTACCCATATTTCTGGGAAGCTCTGCGAAACTCACTTTGTTGGGCGTTGGTAGGTGTAGTAATTCAGGTACCATTAACATTGGTAGTAGCAATCGTAATTTCAAAGGGGCTTAAATTTTCCAAGTTTGCAAGAAACGTATATATTATACCAAGTGTAATTTCTTCTGCAGCCATGGGTCTTGTATTCTTACAGTTATACAATGCAAGATACGGTCCTATCCAGCAGATTATCAATATATTTAATCCGGATTTTAAAGATAGTATTTTATTAGTGGAAGGTGTGAACTTCTGGGCAATCGTATTTGCTTATGTATTCTTCTGTGGTACTACAGCAATTATGTTGTTGGGACAGATTCATGGAATTGCACCGGAATTGTACGAAGCGGCAAAAATTGATGGTGCTACCGGATTAAAGAGAGAATTATACGTTACCATTCCGCTGGTTAAACCAACCATTAAAACCGTAACCACTTTGGCAGCAACCTCCGGTTTCCTGCTTTACAATGAAGTATTCTTCTTAACCAATGGTGCAGCAGGTACAAAATCCATCAGTTTCATTATCCGAGAATTGGCAATTACCAGCAGCAGAACCCAGTATGCAAGAGCTAACACTATTGGTGCAATTCAGATTGTAATTGGTTTGATTCTGGTAGGCTTGATTAATATTATCTTTGCAGAATCAAAAGAAAGTCAGAGAGGAGGAAAAGCATAATGGCAAAGCAGAAAAAAATTAAAGACAGCAATCCTATGAGTGTGCAAAAAGGCGAAGCAGTCTTTTGTTATATCGTGATGGCGATTGTTTGCTTAATCGCTTTATTCCCTATTGTCTGGGTTGTTATTTCCTCATTTAAGGCAGATTTGCTGGCAGAACCTGGCTTTTCTCTTCCAAGTCAGCTTTGCTTTGACGGATATATCCGCGTATTTACCAAATTAGGTATTGGTAAATACTTTGTAAACAGTTTTATTACAGCAACCAGTGGTGCAGTACTTAGTATCGCTATGTTATCTATGTCTGCCTACGTTATTGCAAGATTTAATTTTAAAGGAAAAGGTTTGATTACAGGCTGCTTTATGGCAACTATGTTCGTTCCTGCTTCCGCATTAACTTTCCCTGTATATAATCTGGTTAAAAATATGGGTATGTTTGATACCAGAATGGGATTGATTTTCGTATATGCATGTAGCGGTATTGCCGTAAGTTTCATGGTAATCAGAAACTACTTTGCGACAATTCCAAAAGAATTGGAAGAAGCGGCTCAAATTGACGGATGTACGTATTTCCAGACTTTTACAAAAATTATGCTTCCAATCGCAAGACCGGGTATTTTTACAGCCGGTGTACTGGCATGGTTAAATCTTTGGAATGAATTTTATTGGGCATCCCTGCTCTTGATTGACAGAAGTAAGATGACTGTACCGGCGATTCTCTCCCAGTTTACTACAAGTTTTGGTACCGATTATAATGGTCTGCTTTCTGCAGTTGTAGTAACAATTATTCCACCGGTTATTCTGTTCTGTTGTGCTAGTAAATTCTTTATCGAAGCACTTTCCGGTGGTGCTGTTAAAGGTTAAAATTTTGGAAAGGAATGACTGACATAATGCAAAAGAATTCAAAAAAAGTAACCGCAATCCTTTTGGGAGCGGGACATAGAGGGGCAGATGCCTATGCTTCTTATGCATTGCAGTACCCCGAAGAATTAACATTTGTCGGAGTGGCAGAGCCGAGAAAAGAACGTCGCGAAGAATTCAAACTGGCTCATAACATTGAAGACAAATATGCAGTGGAAAGCTGGGAAGAGTTACTGGCATTCCCAAGATTGGCAGATTTGGTTTTGATTTGTACTCAGGATCATATGCATATGGAACCTATGGCTAAAGCTATGGAACTTGGCTATGATATTTTGGTGGAAAAACCAATCAGCCCGGTAAAAGAAGAATTGGTAGATTTAAAAGAGAAAACAGAAAATTATGAAGGTATGATTAGTGTATGTCATGTACTTCGTTATTCTCCGTTTTTTAGAAAGATTAAAGAAATTATAGATGCGGGAACCGTTGGTGAGTTAATGAATATTCAGCATATGGAAAGCATCGGTTTTTGGCATATGGCTCATAGTTTCGTAAGAGGAAACTGGAGAAATACTGCTGAAAGCTCCCCGATTTGTCTGGCAAAAACATGTCATGACTTTGATATTTTGTTATGGCTCACAGGCAAGAAATGTTTACGTGTTTCCAGTTTTGGAAGCAGAAAATTATTCCGTGAGGAAATGGCTCCTGAGGGTGCACCAAAGAGATGTACTGACGGCTGTCCTCACAGAAGTACCTGTCCGTTCTTTGCACCTAAATTCTATTTAGAACATCCCAAAGCCATTGTGGATGGTTTCCGTAAAGTAGTTACTATGGATGAAACTACAGAAGGTTTGATGGAAGCATTGAAGACAGGTCCTTATGGAAGATGCGTATATGCTTGTGATAATGATGTATGCGATCATCAGATAGTTAACATGGACATGGAAGATGGACTTACTATCAGTTTTACTTTGAGTGCTTTTACCAACGAATGTGAAAGAACCATTACTATTCAGGGAAGTAAAGGGGAAATCCATGGTTGGATGGAAGATGACAAAATTGTGGTAACAGATTTTGTAACCGGTAATAAGACAATTCATAAGTTAAATACACCTAAAGTAGGGCATAGCGGAAGTGATGCATCCATGATGCAGGAATTGGTTTCCTTAATTGCAACCGGACGTCAGAAGGAAAACGTAAGTAACGCAACACAGGCCATTGACAGTCATCTGATTGCCTTTGCTGCAGAAGAAAGCCGATTGGCAAACGGAAAGGTGGTTGAGTTGTAATGTCCAGAATGGATGAAATTAGAAATAGAACAAAATGGTGGCAGTATGACCGTTTCGGTATGTTTTTACACTGGGGATTGTATTCCATTCCTGCATGCGGAGAATGGATGATGTCAGAAAAAGAGATGACAGTAGAAGAATATAAAAAGTATTTTGAACTGTTTGATCCTGTAGACTATGATCCGAAAAAATGGGTAAGAGCAGCCAAAAGAGCGGGCATGAAATATATGGTGCTTACCGCAAAGCATCATGATGGTTTCTGCTTGTTTGATTCTGCTTATACAGATTATAAAGCAACCAATACCAAAGCAGGAAGAGATTTAGTTAGAGAGTTTGTAGATGCCTGCAGAGAAGAAGACATGAAAGTGGGATTATACTTCTCAATTATCGACTGGTCCCATCCGGATTTTCCTAAATACGGTGATAAACAACATCCGATGCGTAATAATGAAGCATATAAGGATGAAAAGATTGATTTCGATAATTACCTGGATTATATGCATAAACAGGTAAAAGAAATTGTTACTAATTACGGTAAATTAGATTTGTTGTGGTTTGATTTCTCCTATGACGATATGGTAGGAGAAAAATGGAAAGCAACAGAATTAATTACAATGGTAAGAAAATACCAGCCGGATGTTATTATTGATAACCGTTTGGAAGGTGCGGGAGATAATCATGGTAGTCTGATTAGCGGAGAACCTACTATCTACAGTGGTGACTTCGTAAGTCCGGAACAGATTATCCCGCCGGAAGGTGTAGTAGATATTCATGGCAATCCGGTTCCTTGGGAATTATGTGCAACCATGAATAACCACTGGTGCTACTGTAACTTCGATAAAGAATACAAATCAGCTCAGATGTTGATTCGTAAACTGGTGGAATGTGTAAGTAAGGGTGGAAATTTCCTTTTAAATGTAGGTCCTGATGCCAGAGGAAACATGCCGAAAGAAAGCTTGGCTATTCTGGAAGAAATCGGGGAATGGATGGATAAGAACTCTGAGAGTATCTACGGATGTGGAATCTGTGAACTTCCAAAACCGGAATGGGGACGATATACACAGAAAGGTGATATAATTTACGCCCACGTATTCGAAACTCCATTAGGAGCACTTCCGTTAACCGGTATTGGTCCGGATAAACTGGACAAAGTATATTATGTTGCAGACGGAACAGAAATGAATCGCGGTGAAGCATGGAATACAGTTCTTTTCACAGAAGCAGCATTTGTATCCTTCGGAGATAATCCGGTATTTACATATGCGTTGCCGGATAAGAGAGATACAGTATTAAAAGTAGTATTAAAATAATCAGTTTTACTAAGACTTGAAAATGATTCACACTAAGAAACAGTCACATTGATAAAAACATTGATGTGGCTGTTTCTGATATTCGGACAAATAACTGTAATTTAAATTCGGTAAAAAAATTAAAGGAAAATTTAGGGTTTATAAGATGAAAGTTAGAGAATTTTGGGATGGAATTAGATTAGGAAACAATCATAGAGAAGCAGCATTAAATATGAATTTTGAAGAACAGGAATGTGAAAAACTCTATGAATTATATAAAAAAGACCATAATGAATTTTTTGAAGAGGTTTTAAGAAAGGAAGAAAGCGCATTATGGTTTTTATGGCTCTATAGTCATATGGCTTGTAAGGTATATGATAAATATAATGAACTGGGAATTTCGGAAGAAATTTTCTGGGATACTTTTCAGGATATACGTTTTTGGTGTGAGAATACAGAAAGAGAATTTGGAACATTAGGACTTGCAGAATATGAATGGTTCTACAGACATTTGGATATGGTTCTTTTTCGTTTGGGAAGGCTGCAGTTTGAACAGATGCAGATGGATCAGGAGATGGTTTCTAATGGCGTTTGCCTTGAAAAAGGGACAAAGGTCATTAACATTCATATTCCGCAGGGAGAGCCTCTGGTGTGGGAAGAGTGTGAGAAATCTCTGGAAAAGGCAAAGAAGTATTTCGGGTGGGATAAGCCCTATGTATGCCATTCCTGGCTGCTATATCCCGGTTTGGATGAGGTATTAAGTGAAAATTCCAATATCCGGGAATTTCGCAGACATTTCAAAGTAGTACAGGTAGATTATAAAGAACGGGAAGCGGAATGGAGAGTTTTTGGAAAGGTTCTAAAGAATGTAGCAAAATACCCGGAAGAAACTTCTTTACAAAGAAAAGTAAAGGCATATCTGTTGAGCGGTAAGAGCCTTGGGAATGGCTGGGCTATTGTCTTATAATACATAAAATAAAATGGAAATATATTGAAGTACACTTCCGGCTAAAACAAAAACGTGAAAAACGGAATGCATATAACGATGTTTTTTCCCAAGTCCGTAAAGAATGGCACCTACAGTATAGGAAATACCGCCAAATAACAGCCAGAGAAGTCCGGGCAACGGAACAGCCTGTATCGTAGGTTTCATGGCTAAAACAACACACCATCCCATGCCAATGTAGCAAGCCATGGAAAATTTTGCATATTTTTTTAAGTCAATGGCAGTAAGAGTAGCTGCGATTATGGCACATCCCCAAACCAATCCCATAATTGTCCAAGCCCATCCCTTAGAAACAGGTCGAACTGCACATAGCATAACCGGAGTATAAGTTCCGGCAATTAACAGATAGATGGTACAGTGGTCAATAACCTGCAATACCTTTTTTGCCATTCCTTTTGGTAGTCCGTGATATACACTGGACATAGTATAAAGAAGAATAAGAGAGCTTCCGTAAATAATACTGCTTACAAGTCCCCAGATGCTTTGCTTGGCAATGGATATCATCATGCAGGTTAGTAAGGCAACGATACCAAACACAGCACCGGCAGAATGAGACAGGGTATTAAAAATTTCCTCTCCTTTGGTATAATCAGGGAGAACCCTGTCGCACAATTTTGTTCTTGTCATATAAGTACCTCCAATATAAAATTAAATGTGTTATTTATAATCATATTTTCAAGGAATTAATACACTATTATGTATTTCCCGATATAGGGAAGTATAACCACGAGAAAGAAGAAACAACAACCTACCTTTTTATTCTACTACTCTACTGTCGGGAGAGTTCGGAGGAAAGAGGAGGTTTTACGAACTATAATAAATATTATGATGATTTCATTTTAAAATATGGTATTATAGGATAGAAGAAACATTCATATAAAGAGGTAAGAATGCAGGATTTAAAATTTATTATTGCCAAAAATATACAAAAGCTTCGTCAAGAAAAGGGAATGACACAATTAGAGCTGGCAGAAAAATTAAATTATTCTGATAAATCCGTTTCCAAATGGGAAAGAGGAGAATCATTGCCGGATATTGTGGTTTTAAAGGCTGTGGCGGATTTGTTTGAAGTAACCTTAGATTATCTGGTAGAAGAAGAGCATGATGGAAAGCCTGTTATGAAGGAAATGATGGATAAAAATTACAGAAGGAACTGCTATATTATTACGGGGACCAGTATTTTTATCGTAGTATTGATGGCAACTTTGATTTTTGGAATTCTTTTCATGTTTTTTCCAAAAACAGGATACCCCTGGTTATGTTATGCTTATGCGGTACCGGCGGCTTTGATTGTATGGCTGGTGTTTAATTCTATCTGGTTTAATCCCAGAAAGAATTTTATGATTGTATCCTTATTGGTATGGTCTTTGCTTATTGCATTGTACCTGACATTTTTCACTATGGGTTATCACATTTTGCCCATTTTGCTGGTAGGAATTCCGGCACAGCTGATTATCTGGATGTGGTCCGGATTAAAGAATAAAGTTAAAACATGATTCGATTTTATAAGTAAAAAATTTTATTTATTAAATAATAAAAAGATTGAAAAAACTATTGACCTTCCACTTTGTGGAAGGTTTATTCTATAAGTACAAAAGCCACAGATAATCTTTTAAAAAGGTAATTTGTGACGAGTAGGTATCATGAAATCGGAAACCATAGGAAGGGACGAAAGGTCTGTATGAGAATTAATCAGGTAGAGGAATTGGTTGGAATCAGTAAGAAGAATATTCGATTTTATGAGGAGAAGGGTCTCCTAAATCCCATCCGTAATGCAGAAAATGGCTATCGGGAATATTCAAAAGAAGATGTGGAAATTCTTCAAAAAATTAAATTACTCAGACAGCTGTCTATTCCTATAGAAGAAATTTTAAAATTACAGCAGGGATATCTTACTCTGGAAGATTGCATGAGACGTCATATCATTGCTTTAGACAGGGAAGAAGAAAATGTAAAACAAAAGAAATCCATTTGCCGGCAATTAGAAAATAGTGGAGAACAGCTGGCGGATATGGATACTGAAAAGTATCTCTTATTAATGAAAGAAATGGAGAGAGAGGGAGTGAGATTTATGAACGTTGAGCATGTGGACAAAAGAAGAAGGGCACCGGTTATTGCGGCTGTGGTGATGATTTTGCTTATGTGTGCCTGCATAGGGCTCTTTGCATGGGCAGCAAAAGTCGATCCTATACCATTACCGTTTTTGCTGTTGGTTATGGCAATCCCCGGTGCAGTGATTGTAGGAGTTTTATTAGCATTAAAACAAAGAATGAAACAAATTGAAGGAGGAGAAGAAGATGAAGCTCGTAAATATTGATTATATTCCGGGAAAGGAAATTGAAGCCTTAGGATTGGTGAAAGGAACTGTTGTATATTCCAAGAATTTCGGAAAAGATTTTATGGCAGGAATGAAAACATTGGTAGGCGGTGAAATCGAAGGATATACAGAAATGTTAAATACCGCCAGACAGATTGCTACCAAGCGTATGGTGGAAGAAGCAGAAGGGCTTGGTGCAGATGCTGTTGTGAATGTCCGTTATGGTTCTTCTTCTATGATGCAGAGTGCAGCAGAAGTTGTGGCTTACGGAACTGCGGTGAAGTTCAAGTAAAGAGTTGAAAGGATTTGTTTCTTATTTCCCAAAGAGAGAATGGATAGAAATGAGAGGATGATATTATGAAAGATAAGCTTCAGAATGTGGAGACAAAGAGAATTCTTATTTATGTGGTAAGTACCTTTTTGTTAACCTGGATATATTGTATCGCTGTTATTTATCCTATGATGAATGGAGAAACCTTAAGTGGTGTGCCGGCGGTTATGACACAGTTTCTGGTGGCAGCAGCTATGTTTGTTCCGGCAATCGGCGTATTGGTTACAAGACTTGTGACAAAAGAAGGATTGAAGAATGCCTGGGTTCGTCCCAATCTTAAAGGAAATATAAAAACGTATTTACTGGCATATTTCGGTCCCGCAGTTTTGACTATTTTAGGTGCAGTGTTTTATTTTGTCATTTTTCAAGGTACTTTTGACCCGGAATGCGGATATATGGGATTAACGTTAGAAGCGGCAGGTACACCGGCAGAAACCATTCCGGTGCCTCTTTCTACCCTAATGCTGATTCAGGCAGTGCAGGCAATTTTCTTAGGACCTATTTTAAATTTTGTAACTTGTTTTGGTGAAGAATGGGGCTGGAGAGGCTATCTGGTTCCTAAGCTTAGTGAGAAATTTTCTACCATTCCAATGCTTCTAATCAGTGGACTTATCTGGGGATTATGGCATGCTCCATTAACCATTGTGGGACACAATTACGGAGTTGGATATGCAGGATTTCCATTTACAGGTATCTTAGCAATGTGTTTATTCTGTATTGTAATGGGAGTATTTTTATCCTATGTAACCTTGAAAACAAAAAGCTGTATTCCGGCGGTGTTAGGGCATGGTGCCATTAATGGTTTTGCCGCCATTGGAATGTATTTTACCAAAGATGGAGGAAATCCTTTTGTGGGTCCCGCACCAACAGGGGTTGTGGGAATGATTCCTTTTGTGATTGCAGCGGTGGTTATGATTATTAAATTGAAGGAAGAATAAAAATGAGTGATAATATTAGATACAAAAGAGTAGAAGAATCTCAAACAGAAACAGCACATTTGATTCGTCCTAATCATTTGAACGGAGCAGGACGATTATTTGGCGGTACCCTGATGCAGTGGATTGATGAGGTGGCAGCAGTGGTTGCCAAAAGACATTCCGGTACTAATGTAACAACCGCTTCTGTAGATAATCTTACTTTTTTAAACGGAGCCTATAATAATGATTTGGTGATTATCAAGGGAAAAGTAACCTGGGTAGGAACTACTTCCATGGAAGTGTGTGTGGATACTTATGTAGAAAAACTTAGCGGGGAGCGCGTGCGCATTAATAATGCACATTTTATGATGATTGCCATAGATAAAAATGACAAACCAATAGAGGTTCCTCGATTAATCTTAGAAACAGATGATGAAAAACTGGCATGGATACATGGGGAAGAACGTCGTAAAATCCGAATTAGGAGAAAAGAAGAGCATTTAGACGGAGTTTAAATGAATGGATAGATTATGGATAAAAAAAAGGGGACTTTCCGAAATAGGAAAGTCCCTCTTTTAGTGTCCTATCTTTCACCTAACTGGTCAAGTAAGGTGATCTTCATATCATAGAGTCTTGGTGATAAGTCTACATGAACTTTATGTGGGTTTACAAGACGTCTTGTTTCGTCCCAAAGAGTATTTAATTCCTGCTGGCAGAAAGCACGGATGTCCATTACCGATGGAGATTCGTATACACATTCACCTTTTAAGAATACAGGAACCAGAATTTCTTTCATAGTGTAGGTTCCCGGAGCCAGATAAGTCTTTTTCCAAGGTTCATTTGGGTCAAATAACATTAAAGTTTTGTCTGTGTCAAATTTATCATCTACCAGACAAATCAAATCAGCCTTAATTTTGCCGGATTCTTTGTCGTAGATTCTATAAATAGTTTTATTTCCCGGGTTAGTTACTTTTTCTGTGTTTTCAGAGAGTTTAATCTTAGGAATAAAACTGCCGTCTTCGTTCATAATGGCAGCCAGTTTGTAAACACCACCGAAGGAAGGGCAATCCTTTGAAGTAATCAAGTGTGTTCCTACTCCCCAGGAAGTAATGGTAGAACCTTGGGCTTTCAAACTATCGATGAGGAATTCGTCCAAGTCGTTGGAAGCAGAGATTACTGCATCGGTAAAGCCGGCATCATCTAACATTTTTCTTGCTTTTTTAGAAATGTAAGCAAGGTCACCACTGTCTAAACGGATTCCATAGAAACCTAACTTCACACCTGCATCTTTCATTTCCTGAAATACTTTGATAGCATTTGGCACACCGGATTGTAAAGTATCATATGTATCAACTAAAAGAGTACAGGAATTCGGATACATCTGTGCATAAGTTTTAAAAGCAGTGTATTCATCCGGAAAACTCATAATCCAACTATGAGCATGGGTTCCTTTTACCGGCACATCAAAAAGCTGTCCTGCCAAAACGTTGCTGGTTCCGATACAGCCGCCAATCATGGCAGCTCTTGCTCCGTAAGGCCCTGCATCTGGCCCCTGAGCACGTCTTAAACCAAATTCCATAACGCCATCACCTTTGGCTGCATAGCATACACGGGATGCTTTGGTGGCAATAAGGCTCTGGTGGTTCATAATATTTAAAATTGCAGTTTCAATTAACTGGGCTTCCATAATAGGTGCAATGACTTTAATCATCGGTTCTCTTGGGAACATAACACTTCCTTCCGGAATAGCATAGATGTCACCGGAAAAGTGGAAGGCTTCCAGATAATCCAAAAAGTCCTTTTCAAAAATATTTAGACTTGTTAAATAATCAATATCTTCCTTATCAAAACGGAGATTTTTGATATACTCAATAATCTGTTCCAGTCCGGCACTGATAGCATAGCCACTGTCTTGAGGGTTAGAACGATAAAAAGCATCGAAGATAACGGTTTCGTTCTTGTCCTTGTTTTTGAAGTAACCCTGCATCATGGTCAACTGGTAAAGGTCGGTTAATAATGTTAAATTATGTTTTGCCATGGGAACTTCCCCCTTTTCATTGTTAGTATGTAGTATTTTTATATAAGTACATTTATTATTACAAATATACATCAAATGGAAAGGAGTGGCAAGGGAGGAGGAGAAAGAAAACCTTTTCTTTTTTTCTAAGATTGCACTCCACAAAATACACCAAAACCCTTGACAAATGGGCATTCCTAGTGTATTTTAACTCAAGAGTGTTGACGAAGACAGTATTATTTTTCCAAAAGGCAAAGCGAATCGGGGATGGTGAAAGCCCGGTGCGAGTAGGAGATTTAAGAATATCCCTTCTGAGCTGCCCGACTGAACAAAAAAATTTTTCAGTAAGTTAGGCCGGTTCTTCACCGTTAAAGGAAGGACGTATAATTTCCGTATAAATTGGGTAGTAGGAAACGTACGATTATGTAATAGGTGGTATAACGAGTGTATAGCCTCGTCCTTTTACAGGATGGGGCTTTTCTGTGTTTATAAGCAGATATATACAAAGGGTAAACAAGCAAAAACAAAAAATAAATTTTTAGAAAGGAAAAACGTCATGTACCAAAAAGTAGATACGAATCTTAATTTTGTAGACAGAGAAAAAGAAACTCTGAAATTCTGGCAGGAAAATGATATTTTCCAGAAAAGCATGGATAACCGTAAAGAAGGTGAAACATATACTTTCTATGACGGACCTCCGACAGCCAATGGTAAACCGCACATTGGTCATGTTTTAACCCGTGTTATCAAAGATATGATTCCAAGATACCGTACCATGAAGGGTTACATGGTTCCAAGAAAAGCAGGTTGGGACACACATGGTCTTCCGGTAGAATTGGAAGTAGAAAAATTATTAGGATTAGATGGTAAAGAACAGATTGAAGAATATGGTCTTGATCCATTTATTTCTAAATGTAAGGAAAGTGTTTGGAAATACAAAGGTATGTGGGAAGATTTCTCCGGTACGGTTGGTTTCTGGGCAGATATGGATGATCCTTACGTAACATACCATGATGATTTCATTGAATCTGAATGGTGGGCGTTAAAACAGATCTGGGACAAAGGACTTTTATACAAAGGATTTAAAATTGTGCCATATTGTCCTCGTTGTGGTACACCACTTTCTTCTCACGAAGTAGCACAGGGCTACAAAGCAGTGAAAGAACGTTCTGCAATTGCACGTTTCAAAGTAGTAGGCGAAGATGCTTATTTCTTAGCATGGACAACAACACCATGGACACTGCCAAGTAACGTAGCACTTTGTGTGAATCCGGAAGATACTTATGTGAAAGTAAAAGCGGCAGACGGCTATACTTATTATATGGCAGAAGCGCTTCTTGAAAAAGTATTAGGACCTCTGGGAAGTGAAGAAGTAAAAGCTTATGAAATTTTAGAAACCTACACAGGAAAAGATTTGGAATACAAAGAATACGAACCTTTATTTGCATGCGCAGGGGAAGCAGCAGCAAAACAGCACAAAAAAGGTCACTTTGTAACCTGTGATTCCTACGTAACCATGT
>JAFXGP010000035.1 GCA_017521195.1 Lachnospiraceae bacterium | reverse complement strand
ATCGTCCGTTGTTTAAGTATGATAAGTCAATTTACTATTCACATGTTAGTCCCTATTTGTATGTGTTCCTATGTAGGATATTTGCTGGATAAGAAATGGAATACAGATTTAATGTTTATTCTGTTCTTTTTTATAGGAGCCTTGGCGGGAGGAAGAAACGTATACCGTCTGGCACAGAAAATTTCCGGTGGTAAAGAGAAAATGCCGTCGAAGTTATATGGCTCTAACAAAAGAAAGAAATAGCAGGAAAGTCAGTAATAAAAATGAAAGATTGTCTAAAAAAAATAAGTGAAACCCTAAAAGAACTTCTGATAGGAATCCTGTTTTATGGTATAATCGTGGAAGTAGTAGGGATTTGTTTCATAAAAGATAAGATATATTTTTCCATTGGTTTATGGTTTGGAATTTTATTGGCTTTGGCAGCAGCCATTCACATGTGGTGGGGCATTGACAAAGCATTGGACTTAGGAGATGGGGCAGGTAAATATGCCTTATCGCAGAATATGATTCGTTACGGTGTAATTGTAGTTGCTTTTGGAATTCTCTGTGTTGTTGATTTTGGGAATCCCATAGCGGCATTTGCGGGAATTATGGGTTTAAAAGCAGGCGCTTATTTACAACCGTTTACGCATAAAATCCTATTAAAATTAAAAAGGAGGTGAATGTATGGGACAAGGAGTTTTGTTATCTGCGGGTGCTGATATTGACTTTATGGTCCATGGAGTGTTTTCTTATGAGATATTCGGTCATACAGCATGGATTACAACAACGCATATTTGCGTACTGATTGTAATGCTGATTTTGGTCGTGTTCTCGATTGTGGCGGGAAATACCATGAAAAAAGCAGAAGAAGTACCTAAGGGATTTCAAAACGTGGTAGAGCTGATTGTAGAGATGTTGGACAATATGGTGGGAAGTACCATGGGAAAAAATGCTCCCGGATTTTTAAATTATATCGGAACCATTTTTATTTTTATTCTCATCAGTAATATATCCGGTCTGTTTGGTCTACGACCACCGACTGCCGATTATGGTGTTACCTTGCCCTTAGGACTGTTGACATTTACACTGATACACTTTAATAAGTTTAAGTATCAGAAGGTAAGTGGGGTTATTAAAGGACTCTGTGACCCGTGGCCTTTTTGGGCACCAATTAATATGATCGGGGATGTGGCAGTACCAATCTCATTATCCTTGCGTTTGTTCGCAAACGTATTATCCGGAACAGTAATGATGGCTTTGGTATATGGATTGCTTTCAAAGATTGCAATTATTTGGCCGGCTGTGTTACACGTATATTTTGATTTGTTCTCAGGGGCAATTCAGACATACGTATTCTGTATGTTGACTATGACATACATTTCGGATGCAATGACAACTGAATAAAAGTATAAGTAACTATAATTTATAACATGGTTACAGAAAAGAAATATATTATCAGGAGGAATACAAAATGGAATTTAATAACGAATTTATTTTAGGATGTTCAGCAATCGGTGCAGGTTTGGCAGTTATCGCAGGTATCGGACCTGGTGTAGGTCAGGGTATCGCAGCAGGTCATGCAGCAGCAGCAGTAGGACGTAACCCGGGTGCAAAAGGTGATGTTACATCCACCATGTTATTAGGACAGGCAGTTGCCGAAACAACAGGTTTATATGGTCTGTTGATTGCTATGCTCTTATTATTTGTAAAACCATTATTACCATAAGCCTTCTAAAGGAAAATAACGAAAGGAGGCATGAAACTTGAACACATTATTAAGTGCAACAGGTGTATTGGCAACCATGGAACCAAGACTATTTGATTTGGATTTTCAGTTGTTCCATGATGCTGCTCTTATGATTATTGCAGTAGTTGCATTGTTTCTTATCATGTCATACTTCCTTTTCAATCCTGCCAGAGAATTTCTTCAGAAAAGACAGGAAAAAATCCGTGCAGAATTGGAAGATGCAAAGAATAATCAGGAAGAATCCCGTGCTTTAAAAGCGGAGTATGATGAGAAATTAAAAAATATTGATAAAGAAGCTGAAAGTATTTTGGCAGATGCAAGAAAACGTGCTCTTGCCAATGAAAACCGCATTATTGCAGCAGCAAAAGAAGAAGCGGCAGCTATTATTGAGAGAGCAAGAGAAGAAGCAAAATTAGAAAAACAGAAAATGGCAGACGAAGTGAAAAAAGAAATCGTTGCCGTGGCTGCTTTAATGGCAGGAAAAGTAGTGGCATCCTCTGTGGATGTTACAATTCAGGATAGCCTTATTGACGAGACATTGAAAGAAATAGGTGACAGTACATGGCTAAGCTAATATCAAAGACATATGGTGAAGCTTTGTTTGAACTGGCCGTAGAAGAAGAAAAAACAGATGTGATGCTGGAAGAGATTGACGGCATTAAAAATGTATTTCTTGACAATCCGGAATATCTGAAATTTTTGAATCATCCAAGAATTCCTGTGGAAGAGAAGATTAAAACAACAGAAAATATTTTTACAGAAAGAATTGATAAGCAGTTGATTGGTTTCCTGGGTATTATTATTACCAAAGGAAGATGCGAAAATCTGATGGAAATTTTAGATTATTTTCTGGACAGAGTAAAAGGATTCAAAGGAATCGGTGTGGCATATGTAACGACTCCGTTTGAGTTAAAAAAAGAAAAGAAAGAAGCTATCTGTAAAAAATTACTGGCTACAACTTCCTACAAGGAGATGGAAATACATTATGCAATAAAACCGGAACTTCTTGGAGGAATGCAAATCCGTATTGGAGACAGAGTTGTAGACAGCAGTATTCAGACAAAACTGAACCAGTTACAAAGAGACTTGTTAAAATTACAAGTGTAGAAATAAGAATATTGTTCGGAGATAAAAAGAACAATAACTGACAAAAAAGAAAGAAAGGTGCGTAAGATCCATGAATTTAAGACCAGAAGAGATTAGTTCAGTCATTAAGGATCAGATTAAGAGATATGCCGCAGACATGGAAGTATCTGATGTAGGTACTGTTATTCAGGTTGCGGATGGTATCGCTCGTGTGCACGGACTTGAAAATGCAATGCAGGGAGAATTATTAGAGTTCCCAGGTGAAGTATACGGAATGGTATTGAACTTAGAAGAAGATAACGTAGGGGCGGTTTTACTTGGAAACCACAAAAACGTTAACGAGGGTGATATCGTAAAAACTACAGGACGAGTTGTAGAAGTTCCTGTAGGTAACGCATTATTAGGTCGTGTAGTAAACTCCTTAGGACAGCCTGTAGATGGAAAAGGTCCTATCGTTACAGATAAATATCGTCAGATTGAAAGAGTAGCAAGTGGTGTTATTACCAGAAAATCTGTAGATACTCCATTACAGACAGGTATCAAGGCCATTGATTCCATGGTTCCTATCGGAAGGGGACAGCGTGAGTTAATCATTGGAGACAGACAGACAGGTAAAACTGCCATTGCCATCGATACAATTATCAACCAGAAAGGTCAGAATGTTAAATGTATCTATGTTGCAATCGGTCAGAAAGCATCCACTGTTGCAAACATTGTAAAAACATTAGAAGAATTCGGAGCAATGGCTTATACAACTATCGTTGTATCTACAGCAAGTGAACTTGCTCCATTACAGTATATTGCCCCATACTCCGGTTGTGCAATCGGGGAAGAATGGATGGAAAACGGAGAAGATGTACTTGTTATCTATGATGACTTAAGTAAACATGCGGTTGCTTATCGTACATTATCACTGTTATTAAAGAGACCACCGGGACGTGAAGCTTACCCTGGTGATGTATTCTATCTTCATTCCAGACTTTTAGAGCGAGCAGCAAGAATGAGTGAAGAATACGGTGGTGGTTCTTTAACAGCACTTCCGATTATTGAAACACAGGCAGGAGATGTATCCGCATACATTCCTACCAATGTTATTTCCATTACAGACGGACAGATATATCTTGAAACAGAAATGTTCAATGCCGGTTTCCGTCCTGCTGTAAATGCCGGTCTTTCCGTATCCCGAGTAGGTGGTGCGGCACAGATTAAAGCTATGAAGAAAATTGCGGCGCCTATCCGTGTGGAATTGGCACAGTATCGTGAACTTGCAGCTTTTGCACAGTTTGGTTCTGATTTGGATGCAGATACCAAGGAAAAACTGGCACAGGGTGAAAGAATTAAAGAAATCTTAAAACAGCCTCAGTATAAACCAATGCCGGTACAGTATCAGGTTATGATTATTTACGCAGCAACTAACAAATATTTATTGGATGTTGCAGTAGAAGATATTACCAGATTTGAAAGTGAATTCTTTACTTTTGTTGATACAAAATATCCGGAAATTCCTGCAAGTATTGCAGAAGAATGCGTAATTTCTGAGGAAATTGAAGAAACATTGAAGAAAGCTATTGTGGAATTCAAGGGACAGTTTAAATAAAAGCATGTCAGGTCGACATAGCCTGACAAGATAGGAAAAGGTGATTAATTATGGCTTCCATGAGAGACATAAAAAGGCGTAAGGGTAGTGTTCAAAGTACCCAGCAAATCACAAAAGCCATGAAACTGGTTTCCACAGTAAAACTTCAGAAAGCTAAGCAAAAAGCAGAGCAGACAACTAATTATTTTGATGCTATGTATAATACCGTTCAAAATATGTTGGCAAGGGCAAAAAATATTCAGCATCCTTATTTGCAGCCTTCAGACAGTAGTAAGAAGTTAGTTATTATGATTACTTCCAACAAAGGTCTGGCAGGAGGATATAACTCCAATATTATTAAACTCATTACTCAAGGTGACTTTAATAAAGAAGATGTAAAAATCATGGCGGTAGGTCGTAAAGGTAAGGAAGCAATGGCCAGATATGGTTATGAAATTCACAAGGATTGTTGTGAAATCATAGATGAACCAACTTATGAAGATGCCAGAGCCTTGGCAAAAGAAGCACTGGAGCTTTTTGCAAAAGGAGAAGTGGGAGAATTGTATTTGGCATATACCCATTTTAAAAATACGGTATCCCATATTCCAACATTGGTGAAACTTCTTCCGGTAGAGGCAGATGCAACTAGAGAAGTGACGCAGGAGTGTAATATTCCAATGAACTTCGAACCAAGAGAAGAAGAAGCATTGCAGTTAATTATTCCAACATATATTACCAGTTTAATTTATGGAGGAATGATGGAATCAGTGGCAAGTGAAAATGGTGCCAGAATGCAGGCAATGGATTCTGCAACCAGCAACGCCGAAGAAATTATCGATAAATTAACATTACAGTATAATAGAGCCCGTCAGGGTGCAATTACACAGGAATTAACAGAAATTATAGCAGGTGCACAGGCGATTTCATAAGCCTGCTAAAATAGAAAGGAAATAATAATGGCAGGAACAAACACAGGAAAAATTACACAGATTATCGGTGCTGTTTTAGACGTTAAGTTCCAGGAAGGTAATTTGCCTGAAATTAACGAAGCTATTAAAATTACCAGAAGTACAGGTGAAGTTTTAGTAGTGGAAGTAGCACAGCATCTGGGTGATGATATTGTTAGATGT
>JAFXGP010000007.1 GCA_017521195.1 Lachnospiraceae bacterium | reverse complement strand
TCGTGAGACAGTTCGGTCCCTATCCGGCGCAGGCGAAGGATATTTGAGAGGAGCTGCCCTTAGTACGAGAGGACCGGGGTGGACGGACCGCTGGTGTACCTGTTGGAGACCAACTCCATGGCAGGGTAGCCAAGTCCGGCAGGGATAAACGCTGAAGGCATCTAAGCGTGAAGCCCCCCTCAAGATGAGATATCCCAGTCAGTAAGACCCCTTGAAGACTACGAGGTAGATAGGGCTGAGGTGTAAGCACAGTAATGTGTGCAGCTGACAGTCACTAATCGGTCGAGGGCTTATCCAAAGGTAAGGGAAGAGAAGATGTAAAGGTATTGGGAAGATGTGTTCGGTTTTGAGGGTACATAAAGTACATTAAGTTCTATCGGAAGATAGGACTTTTTTTGTTTTTGCGGGTGGTGACAAATTGATGTGTTGCAAAAGTTTTCTGAAATTTAAGAAAATATGTTTGAAACGTAAATCAAATATGTTATAATGGCAACAGTAGATAAAAATTAGGGGAAATAATGGGTTTTTAACTCAATAAAAATTTTAGAGGTGACGGTATGGATACAAAAATTCTTTTAGAAAATGGGACAAATGAATTAGAAGTATTGGAGTTCAAGTTAGATGGTAATTCCTATGGTATTAATGTAGCTAAGATTAGAGAAATTATTACATATCAGGAAGTTACACCGGTTCCAAATGCACATCCAAGTATTGAAGGAATTTTTATGCCACGTGATACAATGATTACTGCAATCGACTTAAAGAATTGTTTACAACGTGGAACTTCCAATGCAGGGGGGATTGTTTATTGTTACCAACTTTAATAAGTTAGATATTGCATTCCATGTAGAACAGGTTGTTGGAATCCATAGAGTTTCATGGAAAGATATTATTAAACCAAATGCAACTATTTCTACAACAGAAGAAGGCATTTCAACAGGTATCATTAAGAAAAATGATAAGCTGATTATTATTCTTGATTTTGAAAAGATTGTTACTGACATTAATCCAGAAACAGGATTAAAGATTAATGAAATTGATGAATTGGGTAACAGGGAACGTAATGATATTCCGATTTTGATCGCTGAAGATTCTGTTTTGTTAAATAAATTGATTGTTGATTCCTTGAAAAAGGCAGGATATACTAATCTTACACGTACAGAAAATGGTGAAGAAGCATGGAACTTTATTTGTGAATGTAAAGAACATGGAGATTTAGAAACTCATGTACAGTGTGTGATTACAGATATCGAGATGCCGTTGATGGATGGCCATCGTTTAACTAAATTAATTAAAGACGATGAAGAAACTAAAGATATTCCAGTTGTAATTTTCTCATCCTTAGTAAATGATGAAATGAGAAGAAAAGGTGAAGCATTAGGTGCAAATGCTCAGTTGTCTAAACCTGAAATTGGTAATTTAGTTCGTGAAATTGATAAATTAGTTCTTGATAGATAAGTTATTATAGATAAAGCAGGGAATTAGTTCCCTGCTTTTTTATTGAAATTGATATATAGAAGTGTGAGGATAAAAAATGTATTTGAACGAGTTTTTCAAAGATGCAGATATGATATTAGTTGGAATTGGAGAAAATTTTCAGGATAAGTTTGATGAAATAGAGGTTGCTGATGAGAAGAATGTCACTATTTTAGAAGATTATGCCAGAAAAAAGTATCTGGATACATGTCCTAAGAGTGATGTTACTGAAGCCTATGAAAAACTTGCTAAAATGTTAGAGGGGAAAAATTATTTTGTTGTAACTTTATGTACAGATGACAAAATATATCATACTAATATAAAATCGGACAGAATAGTCGCTCCTTGTGGAAGTTACTCTTATTTGCAGTGTGAAGAGGTATGTACAGAAGATATTTATTTGGTAGAAGAGTATAAGGATATTTTAGATAAAGGCGAGGAGCCTATATGTCCTAAATGTGGGAAAAAACTTGTAATGAATCGTATAGGCGTTAAAAAATATAGTGAAGAGGGATATTTGAAAAAGTGGAACACGTATATGAAGTGGCTGCAGGGAAGCTTAAACAGAAATATACGCGTTTTGGAGTTAGGCGTAGGGATGAAATATCCATCAGTTATTCGTTGGCCATTTGAAAGAGTTACTCTTATAAATAATAAGGCTAAGTTTATGCGTGTTCACAAACAGTTGTTTCAGTTGACAGAAGATATAAGAGATAAGGGGATATCTATAGAAGAAAATCCAATTGATTTCTTAAGAAATCAAATTGTCTAAAGCTATAGATTATGTTAAACTAACAAGATAGGATCTATATTTATTATTGATAGATTATAAGGAGATAGATTAAGAAGAATAGACATAACCCCTTAGGAGGATAGATGATGAAGTCAAATGAAGATTATTTAGATGAATTATTAAAATCTATGGGTGAAGATAGTAATGATGAATTTGCGCTTATGGAATCTGGGGCAGAGTTGGAATTGGAAAAGGATGTAAAAACTGCGAGTCCAATTATGGATACCGGAATGGGAATGATGGATCAGGCAATGATAGATGCGTTATTGGCAGGAGCTGCAGGAGAATCAGTTGTTGATGGTACAGTAAGTGAGGATGTGTCTGCAGAAGAATCTTTTGGAGAAGCGCAGCTTTTTGATTCAGCGGAAGATTTTGAGAAAGCATTGATGGCTGAGTTGGAAGAGGAAAACATTGCGAAGATAGAAGAGATTAGTAATGCTGATAATATTGAGAACATTTATAATTTTGAAAACATTGACAGCAGTGAAAATATCAAAAAAATTGAGGATATTGACAAATTAAATGATACAGATGCATCTTCCATGTTAGTTCAGTTAATGGCAGAAATGCAGGAAGAGGATCAGAATAACGAAATACAAAGTTTTGACGATGATGATCTGATGACAGAAGAAAGTATCGAAGCTTTGTTAAGTGCGGCTAAAAATAGCAGTACAGATATTTATGAAGAAGCGCCAATTTCTTTTGATATGTCTGACGATGATGGTATGGCAGAAATAGAAGCATTACTAGGCATGTCTGAAACTGGGGAAATTTCAGAGGAGAACAGTGCTCTTTTGCGTATGCTTGATGAGGCAGGAGCTGAAGCACCAGCGAAGATAAATTCTGATGAAGTATTAAATGTAGACGAAGCAGAATTGGATGCAATTTTGTCTATGAGAAACATTGAAGAATCCACTGATTCTGCTATGGGAAAAGTAGCAGATAGTAACAAAAAGAAAAACAAAAAAGAGAAGAAAGAAAAAGTTAAAAAAGAAAAGGTAAAGAAAGAAAAGAAACCATTTAATATGAAAGAATTTTTGGGAAAAGTTTTTTCAGCATTAATGGAAGAAATTCCGGATGAAGATTCAAAGACAGAAAAAGAGTTAAAATTATCTGAGGAAAATCAGGCAATTTTAGATGAGCTGGATCAGGAATCCAGCAAAAAGATTAAGTTTTTTGGAAAGAAGGAAAAGAAAGAAAAGGCGGAAAAAGATAAGAAGGAAAAGCCTCAAAAAGAAAAGAAGCCTAAGAAAGACAAGAAACCTAAGAAGGAAAAGAAACCTAAAAAAGAAAGAAAACCAAAAGTACCTAAGAAAGTTGACAATACTAAACCGGAAAGAAAAATCCCAAGAAAAAAAATAATTGTCACATTTATTTTTGGATTTTCTGTTTTAGCTTTGATTTTATTATTAGAATTCTTTGTAGCTCCTATTTTAACACAGACTCGTGCCAGAAGTGCTTATGATAAGGGTGATTATTACGAAGCATATAAAGAATATTATGGACAGAAATTATCTGAAGAAGATGAGAAGAGATTCCAGAGTGCAACTACAATTCTTCGTATGCAGAGTAATTTAGAAGGATATAATAATTATTTGAAAATGAATAAAGAAATTAATGGAC
>JAFXGP010000002.1 GCA_017521195.1 Lachnospiraceae bacterium | reverse complement strand
GATTGATCTTGATGTCCTGGAAGCTCTGAAAGCTCAAGGGAAAGGTTATCAGACTAGAATAAATTCTATTCTGCGTGAAGCTGTACTTTCACATCAGTAAAAACAAAACGCAACCTAGACTGTTCTAGATTGCGTTATTTCCATTTTATTCATATATCCATACATAATTTTTCAAATTTAGAGAGTTGAAATTTAACGATCCACTGAATAATCGACTGTACGGACCTTAGTTTTCTTTATTTCAGGTTCCTGAACAATTCTTTCTCTCAGGTCCTGAAAACTTCTGTTCAAGCATTTTGCATAAACTGCCTGGCTTGAGCCTGCATCACAATTCATCCACTGATCAATTCGCTGCATCTGCTTTTCACACCAGGATTCATTATGAATTACAGAATCGTAAAATTCTAAGGATTTCTTTAACTCAGGATCCTTTGAATTAAACTCATCCATATCATAGATTCTTTTCAGATTTGTATAAGTCAAAGCTCTTTTTCCACTTTCTGCAAAAGAAGCATTTTCTCTGCCATCAAAAATGAAATTAAAGCCAAACTCATCATCTTGCTTTATGTAATCAAAAAGCAATCTTTTTCTGTTCAAATCCATCAATTCATCAAGACTTGAAAGTTTCTGATCCGTACTCATATCTGCAAAGGAACGTTCAATTTCTTGAAATGCTCCTGCAGCCACCGTTTTAAGTGATGCAATTGATTCATCACTCAAAGTAGGAATAAGAAGATCATCAGGATATTCTTCCTCTTCTTCTTCCAAAAATTCTAAATAATCCTGGAAAGCTTCGTACTCATCTATTCCATTCAAGTACTCAAGCCACTCTCCAAAATCCATCCCTTCCGGCACATAGCCACCATTTGAAAAAACGCTCATTACAAGCTCCTTTAATTTAGATTTATTTATAGATGCTTATTCAATGTCGAGAGGTCCATTTTTAAGCATCCTAAATAGCGTTATTTAATTTTTAGCCGTACATTTATACGAACTATTGCAATCTAGAGCAGTCTAGTAATCAATGAACTTCTTCCAGATTATGAAAGCTCCAACAAAATAAATGATCTGGGAATATAACCAAACCAAAAGCAAATTATGATGCCATAATTCCCATAGCTGCCGGTCCCAGTTGATTACTATTCCCAATGTCATAACCAGTTCTGCAACAGTTCCCCAATGTCGCATCCATTCAGGACCAACATACAACGCCACAATTCCGGCTATTACCGCAAATGTAATTGCTACTATGACCAATCCAAAAAGGGCCTGAACTGTTATTGTTCCTGCAGCACTACTACACTCAATGGCACAAAGATAGTCCCAGGCTCTTATATAAAACTCCCCTATTTCTTTTCCAAGTTTCTTGCAGAAGAATAAAAATCCATCTGCATTGATTATCTGGAAAACTGTCATAACAATTGCATAAAGACCTCCACCCACTATGCAACTTTCATATAAAGTTTGCTTATTATTCATAACAGTTATAGCTTTTTCATGTTCTTCCTTAACACACGAACTGCACTTTGGTTCATATTCCGTTACAATCCTGGTTTCAATCTTTGGAGGTTTATTTTTCTCTTTTTTAAGATCACCTTGAAGGGCCGTAATCTTTTTCTGAGCTTCTTGTAGTTGTGTTATTGGTGCGGCCTTGTTCAGATCTAGTAGCTTCTCGTTGTTTTCTATCGTGTTCGAGCTGTCCGATTGCTGCTGACTGATCAACTCCTTTTGCTCGGAGATTATCTTGTCCTTGTCGGAGATTATCGAATTCAGTTCGTTGATTTTCTGTACTGCTTTTGAGTTCTTCGATTCCAGGGCCGATATCTTCGATTTCTGATCCGTTATTATCTGCTGCAATTCCTGAACCAGATCTGATTCTTTCGATGTTTGCTCTTGCTTCTGCTGATACTCTGCGGTTTTCGTCAAAGCCATTTATTAAATCCTCCTTTGTATTAAGATTTTTGAATTCAGCATAGTAATCCGCCAGTTTAGAAAGTCGGATTTTGCACTTCTGCTCCCCTGCTGCTGCACGTTCTTTATCAATGAAAGTTATGTGTTTTTTTTTGTCATCCCAGATGGTTTCAAATCCATCCTGATCCATAAGCTGAATGAACTCTTCCTTACTGGAAGCTCTTGCAGCTTGTGTCAAAACTGAAATTGCACAAGTTTGCACATAACTTTTCACTTCCCCACTTTCAGCACGTTTCAAAAGCTGATAAGTGTTTTTATTATTTGAAACGGTTTCGGTTCTTTCTTCTCCGTTCATATCTTCATATTTTCCAGGTGCTGCAGAAAAACCTTTCTCTATATTGATTTGGTTCTGCAGCTGCTTTAATGCTTCCAATTCTTTCCTGGAAAGATGGAACTTCCGACCATCTACAAAGTTCACTGAATTAACAATGAAGTGAACATGGATGTGCTTCTTATCACGATGGACCGCAACAAGAGTTTCATATCCCCTAAACTTCTTTGTTCTTTCCAACAACTCTTTGGCCTGCTCCAAAGCTTGTTCAGGAGTGATTTTTTCATTGGGCGGATATGACAACACAAAATGAAAATAATCCATTCCTTTCCTTTTATTAAAAAGATCCTTTGTTTCCATCATCATCTGATAGGCTCTTTCTGGTTCTAGGTTCTGGCCGTAAATAAGTTTTTCTTCTGTCTTTTCTGTTTTCAGGACATATTTAATAACTCCGGCCAGATGGGACCTTTTTCTTTTCCCATTTCTACGATTTACAATTTTAAGTATGGCCATACTGCCTTTAACTCCTCCAGGATCTTCTTGTCCTGATCTGATGGATTTGCTGCAGATTCATCACAAGCTTTCTTTAATAGAGAAAGGTCCACTCCCCGGCTTTCCATCTCATAGAAAAATCTCAGAGCCTGAACTGTTCTCTCAATTTTCCTAGCTGCAGCTTTTGCACTTTCTGCAGCATCCATCTGGCGGCCAGAATTGCAGGCCTTAGCAATCTGGTTGAGATTCGTTCCTTGCTTACGAAGTTCAACCAACAAAGCTTGAAAGACTTCTACATTCATAATTGGTCTTTCAAGCGAGGACCGAAGAAGAAACTCCTGGCTACTCATTCCAGAGTTTTTGATTCGGTCCTTGAGAACTTGCCTTTCAGAATCAGAAAGACGGAACGCTGCAGTGTTTTGTCTTTTCTTATTCATAGGCAAGTTCTCCTGAGCAAAGATAATGGACCGACTTTTCTGGTCCGTTATCTTTGCGACGAGGATCCAAGGGGGTGAACTCCCTGGCAAGATTTGAAAAAGTGTTTACACTTTTGCGAATCTTGCAACAACATAGACCGGCGGAAAGTGTAGGTCGTTGAACGGATGGCCACCCCTTCTGCTCCTGCTGCTGCCTTTTTTTTGCAGCAGCAGGACTGTGGCCAGACAGTGAAAACGGTCGGAACTTGTAGCCGGTCTTTGTTGTTTTTTGTTGAAAGTTAGGATTCTTCATGCTGCAGCTCCTCCCCTATTTTTTCCCAAATGATATTAAGTTCTGACATAACTCTACTTCTGGCCTGACTTGGGGAAAGATTCATTACACGCAAAACTTGATACCTATATAGATAGAATGGTCTGAAAAATGGACTTACATATTTGCTTGCATACTGCTTTTCATTTTTCAGTTCTTCTGGATCTTTTATAATCACTTTTTCCATAAATCCTCCTGATGCAAAAAAAAAGACATACGACTAAAAATCGTATGTCTCCATAATAGATTTAAAAAATTGAAATCTCACGCAAGGTTCAAAAGGTTATGACAAGGGTAAGCAAGATTTTGGCAAGGTTAGTCTAAAAACGGTTTTTCATCCTCTTTATTTCTGCTTTTTGCCTGATAAATTGAATTTAATGTTATTTTTGATCCATCTGTTTGCAATATATTTTTGCAAATAAAATTGTTCTTAATATCGTAAATATCTCCCTGCTCTTCTCTCCACTTTACAAAGCTTTTAATTGGACCAGCTAGTTTATACTTTCCATCTTCCTTTAAAAGCTGCCCTTCCTGAACAAGTTCTTCTAGAATTTTTAAGTCTTCAATTTTAATATCTTCAGAATCTACTTGAATTACATCTTCTTTTAATTCTCTCCAAAGTTGATCCAATTTTTTGAACACTTCATTTGTCCTCACTGGAAAATAAAATATCCTTTTCTTAGGATTTTTCTGCTTTCCTGAAATCACTCTTCCTACATTTATATTTCTCAATAAGGACGAAAAACAAGCCGCTGAAAAAACAACTCCTACTGCTACAAGAAAAAAGGACTTACATATAATAGATGCTACAATAAAAACCATTCCAAAAAACAATGCAAAGCCAGAAAAAGAAATATACCAGTTTTCTCTCTGTCCTGTTCTACGAGTAAAGCATCTTTTTTCAAATTCATCCAAAACAATTTGAAAATCTGAATCCGTTAATTCATTTCTGTCCTTTGTATCAATTATCCGTTTTAAATCTGAATTGCAGCCGTTAAAAATATGCGAATGATGTGTATAAAAATCTTCATACTGTTCATACGGATATTTTCGCTGATACAAAATCCCATCTTTTGAACAATGAACTTTTAGAAAAGCCAGATAAAACTCAAAAACCCCAGTTTTATCATTTTTACTACTATCTTTTATTTCAAAATCCTGCATATAACTCCACTTTTTCCTATTTATTTAGGTTTTCTTGTTCTTCCTTAATACGCATTTTTTTATTTGTTTCCCATGCAGTTATATCATAATACAATTCATCAAGCTCTTTTCTTTCTGCATCTGTTAAAGTTTCAAAAAGAACATAACTTCGATTCTCTAGTTCCTGAATACGACGTTTCTTTTCTGCAATTTCTCTTGGCGGGCGGCCGCCGAATTTTCCATTCGATTTTGAAGATACTGCTTTTTTAGGAGAAGCTTTTCCCCTATTCTTATAAAGAATTTCATTTGCAGACTTCAAGGACACCATTACACGAGCAATTTCTTCTGCCTGATGAAATACAGTATCAAGATCTTCTCGCTTTACATATATACGAGTCTTTCCTTGAACTTCATCATAAAGTGTCTCTAATCTTGCTCTAAGCTGATCTGTTTCTTTTGTAAGATGGTCAATGTGATCATCCATCATCTGTTTTACTGATTCCATAGCTTTTATTTTACCTAAATATATAGGTTTTCTAAATACCTCACGCAATTTATTTCACCAGGTATGGAAAAAAATTTCAGGACCTGGAACAAGTTTTTTCCAAAATGCAGCAGCAGCTTTTTGTATAACAAATAAAAAGAACAAAAGGAAAAATGTTTGATCTATGCTGGGGAAGTGTCCCCAGACCCCACCTGCCGCGGTGAAGCTTCGCTTCACTCTTGCCCTTTGTGATTATAAAAAAAGGACTAAATACCGATAATAAAAGTAACTGGCTACGCCAGTAATAAAGTCAGTTAGTAAGTCTAGTAATACCAGGAGACCCTAAAAGGCCTACAGCCTTTACAACCTGATTTACAAATCTCTCACTTAAAGGATCATCAGAAGGAACTACCCCCACAACTTCGGCTCGAGAAGCTGCAGCTTTCTCTGCTTTCGCTTTTTTCTCAGCTGCAATCTTCTTTACTGCCCTATTTACTGTATCTGTAGAAAATCCATCACCTAAAACTCTAGAAATCTCTCTGTTCGATGCATCAGGATGTTTCTTAAGGTATTTCTTAATCTCTTTCACTTTCTTGGCCGCTTTCTTTTGACGAACAAGCAACGATCTTTCTCTATCGGCTTCGTCATACATAGCTTCTTTAGCCTTTACTGGATCAATATTTGCATAGGTC
The DNA here is from genome assembly GCA_017521195.1 of Lachnospiraceae bacterium. Taxonomy (GTDB): domain Bacteria; phylum Bacillota; class Clostridia; order Lachnospirales; family Lachnospiraceae; genus SFDP01. The sequence continues at coordinate 8,274 of JAFXGP010000002.1, read as the reverse complement.
CAGACTGCAATTGATTCTGCAATCTGTGAACATTCTCGTTCATCCATAGATGGCCGGTTACTTGCATTTACTGTCTTTACAAGAGCATAGGTCCAGTCTATGAGTTCTTTTTCTGAGCAATTTGTATTTCTTCTGTGGGAATAAGCTTTAAATCTGCAGTAATCAAAGGTTTCTGAGTTTCTGGATCCTGAATCAGCTCCTGAGAATTGCCCTACATCTTCCATCGTTATTGTTGCTGCAGCAGTTCTAAATCTTCTTTTCTTGGCCGGAGTCTCATCTATCCAGTTAATATCAAGATGGCTTGCAAGTTCTGATAGATCATACAGTTCTTTTCTAAGGGAAATTGTCTGCCACATTTCATGAATAGGGTTTTTACAGAGAACTTTATTGAAATGAACATCTGCATCAAGTTTCTTGCAGAGAGCCTTGTAAACGGCTTTAGCGTATTGCATTGGTCTTGAGGATTTGAACTGAACTTGAGAATAAACCGCCTGATTCAATCCATACCACAAGTGAGAATGGCCGTTTTCTGGATTTACAACAACGAAGTTCGGAATAGGGGCATTACAGTCATATATCTCAGCGATATTATAATCACGATCTACATCGAACACCAACCATTTGAGATTGAAATTTGTATTTGGCTGAATGTAAGGATAGGTGAGAGCTTCATCCAGGTATCTGTTTCTATTCTGCTCCTGACCTTTATTAAAAGCACTGCGAATTTTTAAATATTGGGATTGCTTTCCTATGAAATAAGACGATTTGAGTTGAGTTTGTAATGCCGCTGCCGATGTCCCAATAAATGAGTTCACTTTTTTTCGATTCCCACCATCATTTTAATATACCGAAGTGCCACAGAATGACACATCAATATATTTTTCCCCAACGGTAAGAACCTCGGCATTACATAAAAAAAGAACTTAACAAATTGATATTGAGTTTTACTCAATATAAACCAGTCCGTATCTTTTATATTTTTTGCCGTATTAGAAAAACAAAAAAAATAATCAATACAAAACAAATATCAGCATTCTCCCGAGTGCCTTATACTGGCAATCGGAAAACGTCTACAACTAGACCAATGCCAATATCAACTTGTTAAGTTCTTCTTAATAAATCTAATACTCTGTAAAAAACGGGGTTCTAAGCCGTTGCATATATTATCGGTCAAATCTTGCAAAAAATCAATAACCAAAACTAATAAAAGCTGCTGCAGTAATCAGTAAAAGCTATAAAAAATCCAAGAAATAACCATTCAAGTTATGTTTACAATATAGTTCTGCTGCAAAGAAAAAACAGTACCACATTCAGGCAATTTTGGTCGAATTTCCGGTAAAAAATGTACACATTCAAAAAAGGCCCTAGAAACGCTTCAAAACGAGTTGGTAGGGTAATTACACGTTTTTTTTCAAACACCCCCCTTAAAACGCTTCTATTTGCGTCCTCTATTTTATATAAAGAACTTTCTCTTTATGTTCTTTATATATATAAAGAACTTTCTCTTTATATTCTCTTTATGTATATAAAGAAGTTTCTATATATATTCTTTACATTTTTTAACTTTGCATTTATAATAAAAATTAAGATTTTGAGAAGGAGTCATCTTTATGAAAACAATCTGTTTCTATAACCACAAAGGTGGAGTCGGAAAAACAACTCTTACTGCAGCAATTGCAGGTGAACTCATAACAAAAGGAAAAAAAGTAATTCTTGTTGATACAGATAGCCAGGCAAACCTTACAAGCCAGTTCTATCCTGCAGATCCTGATTCTATGGAATATGAACTTGCAGATTACCTTTATGACAATTCCATCGGAATAACAAATATCGTATGCAGAACTAAATACGATGGCCTTTTCCTGGTTCCTTGTAAAAAACTTTCTGCAGGCGGAAAACTCGACAAATGGGCCAGAGGTGAAGCAACAGAAATTGAAAATCGTAATGCCATCAAGAATTTCATTGCAGAATTAGCAACTTTATCTCCTGACTTTATTCTGTTCGATATGCCACCATCTTATTCAGAACTTGATAAAAAAGTTCTTCTCGGATCTGATGAAGTAATCCCAGTTCTGCAGATTGATAAATACTCAATTGATGGATTATCAGACTTCTTCCTTCTCCTGACAAAACTCAAAAGCGGTGATCCAAAGCCAGTTCTTGAAAAACTCATCTTCAATAACTACGACAAGAGAAAAGCCGTTCAGAAAAGTCTCATTACAACAATTGATGAACTCACTCTCAAAAAATATAAAGTCCCTAATGATGAAATCTTCAAAAAGGCAGCTCTGCAGCAAAAAGCAGTTCAGGCATTAGACCGCATGAAGCCTGACACAACAGAAGTTCTGGAGACAATCGTAAACGATATTATTGGAGAAAAATAGAATGGCAAAATTAAAGGAAAGTGAAGCTTTAGCTAATGCAGCTGCAGGAACTGCTGCAAAATTAAATATCATTAATCAGGCAGTTGAAACAGAAACAAAGGCCAGGGAAGAAAAGAAGAACGATGAAAAAGAAAAGGTCCTCTTAAACTTCTATATAAGTAAAGCCAAGAAAAAGGAATATGAAAAACTCTTTGGAGCAGAAGGATTAAGTCTTTCACATGGAATTAGAATGTGCCTTGATTATGCTGCACTTCAAATTTCAGCCGGAAAGCTTATAATTTCCGATTCAGGAATCCATGAAAACATCCTGAACAATCTCAAATAATCTAAATATATAGGTTTTTAAATGAGAATAACACGCCTTGTACTAAAAACAGTAATTTTCCATGACGAAAACAATGACTACAAGCTATCTGCACAACAGTATGATTATCTCTTTGCATGGTTTCCGGAAATTTTTACAGATGGCGAAAAGAAAATAAAGAAAAACTGGCGTAAATTACTGCGTGCAAAAAATCTTACAAGAAATCAATACCTCAAACTAAAAGAAACAAAACTCAATTCTTTAGACGATTCTAAACTCAGCCAGACTAGATTGAATTGGAAAAGGGTAGAGTATGCTATCAAGGAATGTGAAATCGAAACTGGTCATGCACCTGCATTTGTTCATAGAGCTTTTCTTAGAAGAGTATTCAGTCTGATTGGTGCAAAAATCATTGATGTATCAATAGAAGAAAATGGCGATACATCAGTTGTATTTGATTATTATGGAAAATTTCTCCAGGCCGAATGTGTAGAAGAACCAGGAATTCTTCCTGGAGAAAATTCTAGACTTAAACTATATCTATGGACCTCAGTAAACGAAAAAATTGACTGCACTGGCACTGACATTAGGGAAGCAGTTGAAAAATATATCGCCAATGGTGAATTCACAAAGATCAAATCTCGTTCCTTGAAAATAGGAATGAAACATCTAAATACAATTCGCTCAAAATGGCGTCCTAGATACCTGAGAATTGAAAATATTTTTACTGGAAAATCAGGGAAACCGATTCAACCAGCCATAGTTTTAATAAATCAAAAAAAAGAACCAGTAGCCGTTATGACTCCTGGTGAAGACTGCGATGCCTGCATGGAAAGATCCAAAGAGTTTGCAGAAGAATTAGGTGTAAATTACGCATTCAGCACAAATCTTGAAATCTACAAGCTGCATGATTTCGCAAAAGATAAAGATACAGAAGGTCCTTTTGACGAACTTCCACCTCATGAATGGGTTTGGAACTGGGATCAAACTGTAAAAGAAAAGGCTGCAAAGAAGAACAATCCAAAGCCAAAGGCAAGATTCAATCCTGCAGAAATGGCCATTGAAGAGCTTCTTGCAAAACTTGAAGAAAAAAATAAGAGAAGGGCAGAGCATGATCTACCACCTTTGAACTTGATGGAATACATGAAGTCAAAAGGGTATAGAACTGGTGAAGTAAATGCAGACTGGCCGGAAAAAAAATAACCAAACCTTCAACTCACTTCTCTAGGAGTTCTCCTATTCATCATGAGCATTTCCTATTTTAATAATCAGAATAGGAGATATAACAGCAGCTATTTGCTTACAATTTATTCTTAATATCTCCTATATTCAATAGTAATCTCCTAATTTATATGTTATAATAGGAGATATAGGAGTATAGTAGGGGATGCGAACTTTTGATTATTCAAAGCTGAACTGCAACATTGATAATGAAATCATGGGCTACATTGCCAAAATACATGAATACAAGGGCAGACAGCAGCTTTTCATCAGCCAGAAAAAAGAGAAACTGGAAAAACTGGTAGAAATAGCAAAGATCCAAAGTACAGAAAGCTCTAACAAGATTGAAGGCATTGTTACTACTAATACACGAATCAAGCAGCTGGTTCAGGAAAAAACTACTCCAAAAAACAGAGATGAAAAAGAAATCATGGGCTATCGTGATGTTCTTAATATAATTCACGAAAATTTTGAATACATTCCCATCACACCTAGCTACATTCTGCAACTACATAAATATCTTTATCAGTATTCAAATCCTGATTTTGGAGGAAAGTTCAAAAATACTCAGAATTACATTGTTGCAAATCTTCCAGATGGAACTTCAAACGTTCTTTTTGAACCTCTCAGTCCAATTGAAACACCTATTGCTATGGAACAACTTTGTGAAACTTTCAATAAAGCAATGAGTCTTGGCGAAATTGATTCTCTCCTATTGATTAGCAACTTTATAAAAGACTTTCTGTGCATCCATCCATTCAACGATGGAAATGGAAGAATGTCTCGCTTGCTCACAACACTTCTGCTTTACAGATCCGGCTTTGTTGTCTGCAAATACATAAGTTTGGAAAAGAAAATCGAAAAGACAAAGGATTCTTATTATGACGTTCTGGAAGAGTCTTCTGAAAACTGGCATGAAGGAACCAATGATAATACGGCTTTTGTAAAATATATCCTGGGAATTGTTCTTGCAGCATACAGAGATTTTGAAGACAGATTGAATCTTATAGAAGATAAAATCTCGGCTTACGAAATGGTAGAACGTGTAGCAAAGAACCAGCTTGGAAAATTCACTAAAAGTGATGTCCAGGAACACTGTCCAACTCTGGCCCGACAGACAATCGAAAAAGCTCTCAAACAACTTTGTGACGAAGGAAAGATTGAAAAGCACGGTCAAGCAAGCAAGACTTTCTATGTAAGGAAAACAATATAAAAAAATCACGATGTCAGTCATTGACACCTTAGGTCTTTACAATAAAAAGAATAAATCTTGCCGAAACAGACAAAAAATGGGTAGACGATCCAGTTGATACTGTTTTAGACACAATTGTTTCCTTCCTGGAGGAATTAAATTAATAACTTGCTTGCAGGCTTTGAGTTTTAGGCGAAAAGACTACAAGGGCGCAATACACATTAGCCAAGGCTAACGTATGCGCTAGGGGGACACCTAGAACCCAAAGAAAAGACAAATTATGGATGGATTCAGAATATTAGAAATCACACAGCCAAGTGAACTTCATGTTACAGCAAATCAATTAACGATAGAGCAGGAAATTGCTCCCAAAAAGAAACGAAAAGTATCGGTTCCGCTGGAAGATCTGGAACTTATTATATGTACAGGTGCAAATATAAGACTTTCAACAATGGCTTTATCTGTTTTAAGCGAAAATAAAATAGGGCTAGTAACAATTGGAAAAGATTATATGCCAGCAAGTATAGTTCTTCCTTATGATGCAAATGTACGAAATGCACAAATTGCAAGACAGCAGTTAAGCATGGACGAAAATTTAAAAGGCGAGCTTTGGGAAAAAATTATTCAAAAGAAAATTGAAAATCAGGCAAAATGTTTGACACTTCTTGGAATTGAAGGAACAAAGGAACTTTTTGAAATGATGAAAAATTTGAAAGCAGGGGACCCTGATAATATCGAAGGAAATGCTGCAAAATTCTATTTCCAACAATTTCATCCAGGCTTAGTAAGAAGAAATGATGATCCAATTAATTCTGTTTTGAATTATGGATATGCAATTGTTAGAAATACTATAATTCGGGATTTAGTTTGTGCTGGTTTTTATCCGGCCATAGGAATTCATCATGAAGGATCATTTAATGGATTCAATTTAGCAGATGATTTAATAGAACCATGGAGAGCAATGGTAGATGTTGTTGCTCACGAAATTGTCTCCTCACAGACGAATCTTAGCAGGGAGCAGAGAAGAACCTTAGCGTTAGTATTGCATAACGCCTGTTTCATAAATGAAGAAAAAAACACTATTTCTAATGGAATAAACATAATGATTCAAAGCTTTAAACAGGCTATAGAAGAAAGTGATATTAATTTATTGAAATTGCCAGATATTTTGCCAGTTGAAAAAATAGAAGTTATAAGCGAGTAGGGGATAGCTGTTTATTATATGAGAATTCTAGTTTTATTGAATCCAACAAATAAGAAAGGAACAAAAGCGGCTTATACTGAATTAAGAAAGTTTCTTATAAAAGACGGATATGTATTACTGCAAAGTGAGGTTTTCATGAGAATTACAAATAACCGCAAAGGAGCAGAAAAACATCTCAATAGAATAAAACCATATATTCCTAACACCGGAACAGTTCGAATTATGCGTTTAACTGAAAAACAGTTTTGTAATATGGGGTTATATCAGGCAGAAGAAGATTATCAGGAATCGATAGTTGGTATAAATGATTATATCATGTTATAATAAGGTACAGGTATAACGACCCGCAATTTTTGGAGGGTCGTCAACCTCAAATTACAAGCGACAGTGGCAACCACAAGCTTACTGCTACACTGGTGGACAATTCTTCTGCCACTGCTTTTTACGAACTTTTGAAAAAAGGTCCGCTTACAGTTGATATGCACGATTACGGCAGCTTTGAAAAAGTTGGCCCGCTTGGAACAAAGCTTCCACGCAACGACACCCAGATTACCACACAAGCCGGTGACATCATTTTGTATCAGGGAAATCAGATTACAATTTACTATGACACTAACAGCTGGAACTTTACCCGCCTTGGGTATAACGACCCGCAATTTTTGGAGGGTCGTCAACCGAATTTGTAACAGAAAAAGGCGGTTTTGTAAGTCCTGAAAAAATTGCTGCAATAGATCTTTATGGATTTGAAAAAGCACAGGAAATGTGGAAAAACGGAGAGCCAGACAGTGAAACTCTTCATAAATTAAGAATTATTTCCTGTGAAAATACCTTACATTTAAGAAAAACTTTAAATCAAGTTCATTTTATTTAAGGAGTATAAAAATGGAACAGTTTGAATATATGACAAAATGTATAAATATTTTTCATGCAGAAGAAATTAATATTTTAGGTAAAGAAGGATGGGAATTAATACAGGTTTTTCAAAAATCTGATAATACTTATTTTGGTGTTTTTAAGAGAAAATATTAATTATCTTTTATTAATATTTTTTCTCTCATTAAAATAAAGATCCAGTCGTTTTCTATATTTAATGTTTTCTCCCAGCTTAAATACAATTTCTGCCATATTATAATTGTCAAATGTATAAAGCTGCTTTCTTACCGTATTGCAAGAAACAAAAAAGAACTTTTCTTCCGGATTATTAAATTTAATTGAAAATGAAAATAATTCATCTTTTGTCTGTAATAAAAGCGGATTAGTCAATACTTTAATTCCAGAATAAGAAATGTCTTTAATTAAGGCTTTAAAAGTCCTATACTTATATGTAAGGAGAATAAGATTATCCATTCTTAACTTTTCAAGATTTTTTTCTGTACAAAGAATTCTTTCTTCTTTACGTTTTTTCTGATTAATAAGATTACGCACATAATTTTCAAATTCAATAAAAAATTCTGTATTTTCTCTTGAATTAATTTTACATTCAAGAATATAAAACAATTCAAAAGTTATATTTTCAATTATCGCATTTATCTCACATTTACCAAATAAAGAAGGAAAAACAATTTTAATTTCCGTACCTTTTTTAAAACCTTCAAAAGAACATGAAATTAGTATAACGACCCGCAATTTTTGGAGGGTCGTCAACCTAACTTTGGAAGTTACCTATATTGAAGATGTGGCAATTACTGGTGGTGTTTTGTACGAGTTAGGCGGAACGCTAACCATAAGCGACAAAGACGGTCACGTTTTTGTTGGATAAATTAGAAAACTTTTTGTTTTAAGGAGATAGCAATGGGTGTAACAGCTAGTGCTATAAGCCGTGTCACAGTGCTCATGTACGGTAAAGTATCACAAGAAAATTATGTCGAATTGACAGCCGCCTCCGCTATACCGAATAAGGAAATAAAGAGTCCTCAAATTTTGCGCTACTAAATGAAGACGAGCGGAAGTAATCTCCCGCTCGTCAGTA
>JAFXGP010000034.1 GCA_017521195.1 Lachnospiraceae bacterium | reverse complement strand
TATCACGTCTCCTTTATATCGTTTTTTGCTTATTTAAGTTCCTTCTCAACTTCTATAAGTATTATAACCCATTTTATCAGAAATCAAATTGACAGTCTTGCTTTTCACATTGCAAAAGTTGTGGTTTTGTGCTAAAATTTACCTAATTCAAGATATAACCTAAAATTTGTTAGGTTTTACCCAAAATTATTACATATAAGCATTTTACAGGTAAAAAACATGAAAAAATATTTACAAATGCCCTTTAGTACAAGGGAATATATGTTATCAAAAGATTTCGAACTTTTCTACTATAATGATAAACACATTACACCTTTAAAGGAACACAGCCATAAATATTATGAATTTTATTTTTTTCTCGGAGGAGATGTTTCCATCACCATAAAAAAACAGACATACACCCTTGAAAAAGGAGATATGATTCTTCTTCCTCCCGGTGTGAAGCACTATGTTACCATTCATGACCCTGATATTGCTTATCAGCGCTTTGTTTTTTGGATTACTTCGGATTTTGCATCTGAGTTGCAAAAGCTCTCGGAGGATTATGTTTATCTTCTGAAACATTCAAAGGAAAACCAGCAATACATTTATCATTTTGATACCATTACATTTAATACCATTCAGTCAAAATTGTTTTTACTTTCTGATGAAATACATTTTGATCATTTTGGAAAAGCAGTAAAGTTATCTCTCGCCGTGAAAGATTTGATATTGCATTTAAGCCGTGTTGTCTATGAAATGGTAAATCCTCAGTTAGCCAAGGAACAACTTGGATTATTTGAAAAAGTCCTGGAATATATCAACGAACATCTGGAAGAAGATCTTTCTCTGGAACGGTTGGCAAAATTATTTTTTGCTAACAAATACCATATTGCTCATCTCTTTAAAGAAAAATATGGACTTCCCGTTCATCAATACATTATCAAAAAACGTCTTGCTCTTTGTAAAGATGCTTTACTAAACAATGAAGAAATTACAGAAATCTGCTTACTATGCGGATTCAGTGATTATTCCAGTTTTTACAGAGCTTTTAAAAAGGAATACGGACTCTCACCCAAACAATATAAGAGTAAACATTTTAGAAATGATACAGAAAAGAAATAGAAAAACTGTTGCAAATGTCCACACCTTATTTCTTACCTCAAAGAAGACACTTTGCAACAGTCTTTTTATATATTTTTGTATTTTTCTATAATATGTTTATACAAGGAACGGACAGCCGGTGCCATAAACTCCGGATTCATGGCCGCAATTCCTATAATACGGCTGGCTTTGGGACGAATAGGATAACATTCCACATCATAAGGAATGTCATTCATTACAAGCTGTGGCATAAGACAAATACCAAATCCTTTTTCTACCAATGCTACCGTAGATAAATCATCCACTACATGATAACTGGATTTTATGTTCAAAGAATTTTCTTTCAGAAAATTCTGAATGTCAGCATCCGTACATTCTCTCTGTGTTACAAACTCTGATTTGCGCATATCTTCAATGGTTACATAATCTTTATTAGCACCATGCATTGTTCCTCTGGGAAGAACACATACCAAAGGGTCTTCATATAGAGGTTCTATCGGAATATCTTTTGCACTGGAAACAGACAAAAATCCCAAATCAACAACTCCGTTTTTCAACCAATATACTACATCATCATAAGTTCCTTGGAACACCTCTATTTCAATTTTGGGATATTGATTCTGAAAAGAATTAAGGATATCCGGCAACCAGTTAGTACATACACTGGAAAAAACCCCTAATTTTACTTTTCCTTTTTTCAATCCATTTAACTCAGAAATTGCCTGCTGTAAACTCTCATCACTGTTTAATACCACATTTATATATGGAAGAAGCTGCTCTCCGTAATTAGTAAGTTTTACACCCGCTTTGCTTCTGACCAATACAGCAAATCCCAGTTCTCTTTCCAAGGTTGCTATGGAATGACTTACGGCAGAAGGTGTTAATCCTAACACCTCTGCCGCTTTATAAAAACTTCCCATATCTGCTACTGCTTTTAAAATCTGATATGATAATAGGGTCATTTTAGTTCTCCCTTGCGCATCTGTACAACAGATTTTCCCATCTGCGGTCAACTTCCTGCTGGAACTGTACCAATAAATCTTCATTACCTTTTTTGAATAAATGGTTAAATCTTCCCTGCTCCCTCAAAAAATCTTCAATCGGAAGTTTCTTCTTAGGTTCATAATTTAAAATCCATTTTCCGTGGTCCACTTCAAACAACGGCCAATAACAGGTCTCTACCGCTAATTTACAAATTTTCATTATTTCAGAGGTTTCATATCTCCAACCTCTGGGACATGGTGTCATCATATTTAAAAAGCTTGCACCTTCTGTATAAATGGCTTTTTCCGCTTTTCTGTGAATGTCTTTAAAATCTGTAGTCAGGGTAGTCTGTGCCACATAAGGAACATCATGCTCTGCAATAATAGCCGCCAAATCTTTGCGATTCTGCATTTTACCATTGGATTTGCTTCCTACCGGAGTTGTAGTAGTGTCTGCATACATAGGTGTTGCAGAGGAACGCTGGATTCCGGTATTCATATAAGCACCGTTATCGTAACAAACATATACCATATCATGGTTACGTTCCATAGCACCTGATAAAGACTGAAAACCTATATCATAAGTTCCGCCATCACCACCAAAAGTGATAAATTTATAATTTACATCTGCCGGAATTTTTCCTTTTTTCTTCAATGCTTTGTATGCAGTTTCTACACCACTTAAAGTTGCTCCTGCATTTTCAAAGGCATTATGGATATAACTGTCTTCCCAAGCTGTATATGGATACATATAAGTTGATACTTCTAAACAACCTGTAGCATTTCCAATTACCGCATAATCCCCTTCGTGAAGTGCACGAAGTACTGCACGGACTCCAATAGTTGCTCCACATCCGGCACACATTCTGTGTCCCGGTGCCAAACGCTCCGGTTTATTCATTATTTCTTTTAAATTCAAATTATTCACGTTATGCTGCCCCCTATTTACGAAGTCCGATATACTGATACTGTTCAACCTCTGTACCACTGGTTACTGCATCATCTAATTCTGCAAAAATATCGAATACATTCTCTACTGTAAAATCTCTTCCTGCCAAACCATAAATATAATTAACTGCATCAATCATAACTTTATTTCTATATAATGCTGCAGTCACTTCACTGCCTAATGGTCCGCCATTTCCATTATAACTTTCACATCTGTCCATAATCGCTACTGCTTTACATCTGGAAAGAGCTGCTGCAATTTCTTTTGCAGGGAAAGGTCTGAATACACGCAATTTCAGAACCCCAACTTTTTTCCCTTGTGCTCTCAGTTCATCTACTGCCTCTTTTGCAGTTCCCGCTGCAGATCCCATAATCAACATAATATAATCTGCATCTTTGGTTTTGTATTCTTCAAAGAAACCGTATTTTCTTCCGGAAATCTTTTCATATTCTTTTCCTACATTTAAAATAACATCTGCCGCGTTTTCCAAAGCAATTTCCTGATTTTTTCTGGCTTCCATAGCATAAGCAGAAATTGCATACGGTCCTACAGACATAGGTTTCCCCGGATTCAACAAAAATTCTTCCGGTTTATATTCACCAACAAAGTTTTTAACCACATCATCATCCATAAGTTCAATGTTTTCCACAGCATGACTGGTAATAAAACCATCCTGGCAAATCATAATAGGAAGATGTACATCTTTGTGTTCCGCAATAGGATATGCCTGAATAAAATTATCATATACTTCCTGATTGTTTTCTGCATAAATCTGAATCCAGCCGGTATCTCTTGCACCCATACTGTCAGTATGATCACAGTTAATATTAATAGGACCGGATAAAGTTCTGTTTACCAATGCCAATGCCAACGGCATACGGTTAGATGCTGCCAACAATAATTCTTCCCACATCAATGCAAGACCTGCTGATGAGGTTGCTGTCAAAGTTCTGGCTCCGGCTGCTTCTGCTCCAATAGCCGCACTCATGGAAGAGTGTTCACTTTCTACCGGAATAAATTCTGTATCAACTTCACCATTAGCTATGTAATTAGATACCATCTGCGGTATTTCTGTGGATGGTGTAATTGGAAATACAGGCATAACATCGGGATTAATCTGTTTGATGGCGTATGCCACTGCTTCATTTCCGGACATTCTATCTTTCTTTGCCACCTTATCTTCCCTCCTTCATCTCAATTGCCCCAAACGGACATACCTTTGCACAAATGCCACAACCTTTACAATGGTCATAATCAAACTCTTCATGTTTTCCGTTTTTTACCGGAATAGAGCAGTCCGGACATACCGGCGCACAAAGAAGGCACTGTTTGCACTTTTCTTCCAAAAAAACAGGAGTGTTAGTTCTCCACTCCCCTGTTTTAAAACCTTTAGAAGTCGCTGCTGCAAACATCATCAATCCTTCTGTTAACTCCTGATGGGGAGTAGTTTCACTGATTTTATTTACATCTGTTCTCATAATCTTCTCCTAAACGGGTATTTTTTATTTTTTAATTACGCAATTTTTTCTACATCTTCCTGTAATGCATCCTGTAACGCATCAAAAGTCATGTGTAATGCTTTCATATTACCTTCAATAACTTCCGGTTTCTTTGCGAACTTATGATTATAAGAGTCTTTCATTTCTTTCATAAAAGTTTCTCTAGTCATAACACCACTAACAGCAACTGCAGCTGCTAACATTGGAGAGTTCGGGAAATTCTTACCAAGTGCTTCTGTAGAAATTGCTCTTGCATCTACTGTATAAACGGCACCTTTGAAACCATGAAGTAACAAACGAACTTCATCTGCTGACTGTGCTGTATTTACAACTACCGCACCATCCTCTTTTAAACCTGCAGTTACATCTACAGAATGTAACAAAGTTTCATCTACTACAATTACCAAATCCGGTGTATAAATGTTAGAATGCACTCTGATAGGAGTTTTACTGATTCTATTATAAGCAGTAATAGGAGCACCCATTCTTTCCGGACCATATTCCGGAAATCCCTGTACGTAAGCACCTGTTTTAAATGCTACATCTGCTAATAAAAGAGCTGCTGTTTTTGCACCCTGTCCGCCTCTTCCGTGCCATCTGATTTCTAAACCTTTTTTCATAATTTTCCTCTTTCCTTTTAAATGAATTTATTTCACGTTAAACTTGATTTTTTCTGTTTTAAACTAACTAGATTTTATTATAATACTTTCTTTACAAAAGTAAAGTGAAACTGTGAACTTTTCTCATTGTTAAGATGAATTACTTTCACCTTATTCATACACACAAAAATACACCGCAAAATGTCCGTCTGATTGTTCCGAGCGCTTTGCGGTGTTTCTTACTTTTATAAAGTTTAATAAGAAATGAATCCAAACTGTGCCAACGTGTAGAACACCAAAATAATTACCAAAAATACAGGTGCGATATATTTAATCATTACACGGAAGATACCACATCTCTTAAATTCTTCCCCATTTTTTGTAATTTCATCTTCAATATCTTTCAGATTCATAAACCAACCTGCAAGTAAACAGGTTCCGATAGCAAGGATTGGCATCATAACACTGTTAGAAATATAATCAAAGAATGTTAAGAAATCCATACCTAATACTGTAATATGGGACCAGATACCATAACCTAACGCAGAAGGAACTCCTAATGCCAAAACAATAACATAAATAACCAGTACTGCCTTGATTCTTGTTAATTTAAACTTATCCATAAACATAGATACCACAGCTTCCATAAGAGAAATGGAACTTGTTAAAGCCGCAAGGAATACTAATACAAAGAACGCCCCGCCTATGAAATTACCCATTGGCATAGCATCAAACACCTTAGGTAAGGTTTTAAACATAAGTCCGGCACCACCGGTAGCAAGTCCTTCTTCTCCGCTGAAAATATAAACTGCAGGAACAATCATCATACCGGATAATACTGCTACTAATGTATCAAAAATCTCAATATTAGTTACAGACTTATTCATATCAATATCATCTTTTACATAAGAACCATAGGCTACCATGATTCCCATAGCAATACTCAAAGAATAGAACAGCTGTCCCATAGCGGCACATAAAGTTTTGAAAGAAAACTTTGAAAAATCAGGTAATAAATAGTATTTAATTCCTTCTCCTGCTCCCGGAATGGTTGCTACAAAGATTGCAATACCGATAGTAAGTAAAATTAATACCGGCATCATAAATTTGCTGACACGTTCCACCCCTTTTTCTACTCCAAATCCTACAACAACCGTGGTTAAAGTAACAAACAGGAAAAACATAAATAAAGGAGATGCTGTCTGACCAATAAATCCGCCAAAATAATTACTATCCGCGGCTGCTTTTCCCTGTCCTGTTAAAAACACTGTCATATACTTAATTACCCATCCGCCGATAACACTGTAGTAAGGTAAAATAAGCACCGGAATCAATAAAGATAAAATCCCCATCCATCCAAACTTTTTATTTAATTTCCCATATGCATTAATAGAGCTCACTTTGGTTTTACGACCAATGGCAATTTCCAAAATCAATAAAGAAAAACCAAAAGTAAATAAGAGAACCAAATATACAAACAGGAAAATCCCGCCTCCATACTGGGCTGCCAGATATGGAAAACGCCATAAATTTCCCAGACCAACCGCACTACCGGCTGCTGCCAGAATAAATCCTATATTTCCCGAAAAACTACTTCTTTTTTCATTCATAACATTCCTCCCCCTGTTTCAAAACCACATGTAGTCAGAAACATTATCTTTTGTATATACAACGAACAACATTCTATCACTAATCAACATACTTCGTCAAATCGTTTATTCGTTATTTTACAAATTAGAAAATACTCTTCATTTTAAAAAGCATTGGATAAATTCCCATAGTAATAAATACCAATATTGCGTATCTGATTACTCTTAACAAATATGCAATCTCATCTATATTAATTAATCCAAATACGGCTTTCAAAATCACATTAAAAAGCAAAAAGACCACCAAGCCTCCTGCTACTCGAAAAATAGATTTTTTGACATCCTTAGTATTACTAAATTTCACGTATTTTTCTTCAAATAAACTTGCCGCAAAAAATCCAAACATCATTCCCAATGAAGTAAAATAATCATTGCTGGTACAATAAAAGCATCCCGGAATTGTTACTACAGTAATTAATAAATATAACTTCCATTTTACCTGTATCTTATTCTGCAAAAATGTGATAATCGCTACCACAACTACTCCTAAGATCCATCCCGCTATTACATCTGTAGGATAATGCACGCCCAAACATACTCTGGATACTCCTACCAAAAACGGAATTAATAATCCAAGTACCATTAACCATTTCTTTTTACCATATACCGGAAGTGAAAAATACATGGTAGATGAATTGCTGGTATGCCCACTGGGAAAAGAATATCCTTGAAGTAACGGATCATACAAATCCCCGTCATGCACCGGTTTTAAACACTTTACTTCACTGTGAACCATATATGGTCTATAACGCAGGAATATATTTTTTATCATAGGGTTAGCCACCAATCCTACCATGAGATTTGTTCCTACATATACGCCGAATCTTTTATCATAACACCAATAAATAAATCCTAAAATTGCAACCATAACGGTTTCTTCACCCAACATGGTTATAATGGTGGCTACATTTGCTCCGGCTTCTCCCAAAAGATTTTGAAGCCAAACCATAAGTGCCGGTTCCCAATTTAAATAAAATGTATTTCCCATATATTTTCCCACTCCATCCGAAATCTATTCTCTTTTTCGTACAGATACTCTTCTTTGCTAACCCTTACTTCGGATTATGTACAAATGCAGTATCAAAAGTAATTTTTGTATAATAAGTTTTAGGTTCAATTGTATTAAGGGCTGTTTCCACAGATTTTTGGATACTCTTTTCCTGCCCCTTAAGATCAATAGGAAGCAAAACATCAAAAATCAAATTTTCGTGTCCCTGTCCCTGCACCATTCTAAAGTCATGAATTGAAAGACGTTCATCCCTCACCTGCAAAATAGTAATCACTAATTGACGGAGGCGTTCTGCCTCAGGATCGTCAGTCACAATAGGGTCATAATGAATTACCATGTGTACTCCATGACTTTTCATACATTCCTGCTCCATATCGTCAATCAACTCATGGCAAACAAGAGGGTCTTCATTCTTATCTATTTCCACATGGATGCTGGCAAAACGGTGATTAGGACCATAGTCGTGTACAATTAAATCATGGCATCCAACTACTTTTGGACAGGATAAAATATAATCTTCCAAAGTTTCTTTCAATTCTTCATTAATTCCCTCTCCCAACAATGGAGACATAGTTTCTTTTGCCAACACGATACCACTATATACAATAAATACTGCCACTGCCAAACCGATATATCCATCGATTTGAAATTGGGTAAAATATTCTATTACTGCTGCTACAAAAACTGCTGATGTCATCATTACATCATTTCTGCTGTCTACAGATGCCGCCAATAAAGTTGTAGAAGAAATCTCATCCCCTACTTTCTTATAATAACGTGACAAACCATATTTCACCCCAATAGATGCTAACAGGACAATAACCACTGCACCGGAAAAATTTACTTCTGATGGATTCCAAATTTTTTTGACAGAACTAAAAACCAACTCATAACCTACTACAAAAATCATCATGGCTACCACCAGCCCTGCCAGATATTCACTACGTGCATGGCCAAAAGGGTGTTCTTCATCTGCAGGTTTTTCTGCCAGTTTGAATCCAACCAGAGTTACAATAGAACTTGCTGCGTCCATTAAATTATTTAATCCGTCTGCAATAATAGACACGGAAGATGACAAGATCCCCACCAACATTTTTCCTAATGCTAAGAGAAGATTAGTTATAATCCCAACTCTTCCTGCTCTTTTCCCCAGATCATTTCTGTGTTTTTTTTGTTCTTTATGATTCATTGATATCTCCAAAATATATTTACTTCTATATTTATAATAAACTTTCTGTCCTTATTCCCTAGAAAAACAGTTCATGTTTTTGATTATAAAATATCCAATTCACAAAAATGAAACTGTTTTCTTCCCTTGGAATAATCATCTACAATATGTCCATTACCGTAAAGTTTATATTTATAAGTAGTCAAGCCTTCTAATCCTACCGGACCTCTGGCATGAATTTTACTTGTACTGATTCCTACTTCTGCACCAAAACCGTAACGGAAACCATCAGCAAATCTGGTAGAACAATTCATATACGTTCCTGCCGAATCCACGTACTGCATAAATTTTTCTGCTGTTTCCATGTTTTCAGTAATAATACAGTCTGTATGATGGGAACCGAAACGGTTAATATGTTCAATCGCTTCCTCCACACCATCCACTAATTTAATGGAAATTTCCAAATCCAGGTATTCCGTATTGAATTCCTGTTCTTCCATTACAGCACAAGAAATGATATCCGATACCTCTTTTGTTCCGTGTAATATTACCTTTTGTTCTTTTAACTTTTCTGCTATAAGACCAAGTTTTTCTTTTGCAATAGTTCTGTCCACCAACAATGTTTCCGTAGAATTACATGCCGCTGTATACTGGGTTTTTGCATCTACGATAATAGATACTGCTTTTTTCATATCTGCATCTTTATCCAAGTAAGTATGACAGATACCGTCTGCATGCCCCATTACCGGAATCTTGGTATTATTCATAATGTATTGTACAAATTTATTGGAACCTCTTGGTATTAATAAATCTACAGATTTATGACATGCCAATAATTCATCAATTTCACTATGTAACTCAGCCTGATACATACAAGCTTTTGGTGCTCCGGACTCTACTGCTGCCTGATATATTATTTTGAACAAAACCCTGTTTGTATTTGTAGTCTCTTTTCCACCTTTTAATACCGCACAGTTACCACTTTTAATACAAAGGGAAGAAATCTGCACAAGTGCATCCGGTCTTGCTTCAAAAATAATTCCGATAACACCAATGGGACAAGTAATTCTTTGTAATATTAATCCTTCATCCAGCTGACGTTTAAACTGTGTTTTTCCAATAGGGTCATCTAATTTTATTAACTCTTCAATCCCCTGTGTTACATCCATAAGTTTATGTTCATCAAATTTCAAACGTTTTTTTACAGCCTCAGTGATTCCATTTTTTTCTGCCGCATCCATATCCATTTTGTTGGCTGCAAAAATCTCTTCCCGATTATTTAACAATGCTTCTTTAACATTCTTTAGTATATTATTTCTTACTTCCAAAGACAATGCTGCCATTTTAAAACTATCTGCCTTCATATTAGCTGTTATTGCCTGAATATCTATTACCTGATTGCTCATTTTTTATCTCCTTTTATATATTCTTTATGTTTTCCATATGTTATTTCTCATTATGACAAATGAACTATCCGTACGTCATTTTCTCAATGTACCACTTTAACTCATTAAAAACAATTGTTTTTATTATAATAGGATAATTAAGAAATAGCAAGCAAGAAATAATCCCTTCTGCCGTTTCCGACAAAAGGGATTGCTATCTTTCATTATATTAATTCAGGACCACCTATGGTTGCCACATAAGAAAACATTTATGCTTACTCTTTTTATAAAACTTTCATTCCGCCGTATTTACGGATTTTGAGAACTTCACAAGCGCCTTCACCAAATACTTTATCTAATGTTGCTTTATACTGAGCCACTGCTTCATTTTTAACGAATGCTTGAATAGTTCCTGCAAAACCGCCACCATGTACACGACAAACTCCGTTAGTTCCAAGAATCGCATCACTTACTGCCAAAGCTACAGAAACATTCTGATGCTGTACATCCTGGCTGGTATATACATTCTGTAAATATTTGTAAGAAGAATCACCTGAAGATTTAATCATTTTTAAGAATCCGTCAAAGTCTTCTGCTCTAAGTGCTGCAACTGCATTCTGAACTCTTACATTTTCTGTTACAAAATGAATTGCTCTAAGGTAAGCTCTGTCTCCTGCTTTTTCACGGATTTCAGCAGATTTTTCTAATAACTCTTCCAAAGTTGTTCCATGAAGAACTTCTTTTCCAAGCACTGCTGCTGCAGCTCTCATTTCTGCAGGAACTGCTGCATATTCATGAGTCAAATCTGCATGAGAACCTTTGGTATCTGTAATACATAAACTATATCCGTATTTTGCAAAATCAAAACTTACAGGATCAATAATTGGATTTGCTTTATCAGCAAAATCAATATGTACCAAACTTCCTACGGAACAAGCCATCTGATCCATTAACCCACATGGTTTTCCGAAATACACATTTTCCGCATACTGTCCGATAATCGCAATATCTACAGCAGATACTTTCATATCATTGTAAAGACCGGAAACAATAGTTCCGATAATAGTTTCAAAAGCTGCAGAAGAAGATAATCCTGCACCAATCAAAACATCACTGGTGATATAAGCATCAAATCCGCCGATTTCATTTCCTCTGTCTTTTAATCCTGCAAGAACACCTTTAATTAAAGCTGTAGTTGTTCCTTCTTCTTCATCTTTTTTATCAATATCATCCAAAGAAATAGTGATCATATCATAATCATCAGATACTACTCGGATAACATCATTTTTCTTAACAATCGCAATTGCATCAAGGTTAATAGATGCTGCCAATACTTCCCCATGCTGGTGATCTGTATGGTTCCCGGAGATCTCACTTCTACCCGGAGCACTATAAATCTCTACATCAGATTCTCCGTAAAGAGTTTCAAATTTTTCAATAGCTTTTACATAACGATCTTTCTGGTAAGCAATCTTCGCCTCATCCAGATAAATATCCATTAAAAGTTCATCATATTGGCCTTCTGCAAATAATTTTTTTAATTCTACTGTGTTCATACCTTTATACCCTTCCTTCTCTTTATTTTCCCCGGAAAATACACCCTCCGTACCTCTTTAATTTTATCAGTTTTTCATTATAAAGTAAATATCATTCCTTCTCAGATTTTATTTATCTGCAGATTTTATTGTCTTATTAAGGAACCAATAATAATAAGGGATTAAAGGAATCAAAGCACTGACCCATGCTGCCGGATCACTGGCACAAATTGCTGTAAATTGAAACGCATCAAAAAACACCTTTATAACCAATGCTCTTGCAATCAGTTCAAAAACGCCTCCTAACATAGGAACAAATCCATTCCCCAAACCTTGTAAGACATTTCTATATATGAAAATAATTCCCAAGGGAACAAAAAACCACATACTAATCCGGAACATTTGGGTTGCAATCATCTGTAATTCTCCCGTAGGATCTTGGGCAAATAATTGCACTCCTTTAGGTAAAACAGACCAGGAAAATATCATAATAAGAATACTATATATTACTTCCATAATGATACAGGCATTAACACCTTTGTTAATCCTTTCATACTTTCCTGCTCCATAATTCTGTCCTGAAAAGGTAGCGATGGCTGCTCCAAGAGATGGATACACTGTAGTTACAATGTTTTGAATTTTCATGGTAGCTGAATAAGCTGCTATGTAGGTTGCTCCCAAAGTATTCAAAGATGCCTGTACAATCATGGTACCCACTGCAGTAATAGAAAATTGCAGCCCCATAGGAATTCCCATAGTCAAAAGATTATATACACTATGCCATTTTATTTTTGCATCTTTAGCTGAATAATGTATAATCGGGAACTTCTTCCAAACATATACCAGACACAGAATTGCTGAAATAGCCTGTGCCAATACCGTTGCATAAGCCGCTCCTGCTACTCCTAATGGAATTACTGCTATCAACAACAAATCCAAAACAACATTTAAAACAGAAGAAACAATAAGAAAATACAAAGGTGTTTTACTGTCACCCAGAGATCTTGCAACTGCTGCCAACATATTATATAGAATCGTCACCGGAAGCCCTGCATATATAATTCCAATATATTTAGCAGTATCTGCAAAAATCAATTTCGGAGTATTCATCCACTGCAAAATCCCTGTATTAGCAACTAACAATCCTATTGTCATAAGAGCACCCAAACCAACACAAAGATATACCGACATTGCCATATAATGCTTTAGTCTCTTCTCATCATTGGCACCAAATGCCTGGGATAACTGAATTCCAAAACCACTGGTCATACCATTAATCCATCCCATTACCAGGAAATTAATGGAGCCGGTACTTCCTACTGCTGCCAATGCATCTACACCCAGAAAACGTCCTACAATCATAGAATCTACAATTGTATAAAAATTCTGAAATATGCTCCCCAAACAAACAGGGACCATAAAACCCAATATCAATTTCCATGGCGTCCCTTTTGTCATATCTTTAACCATAATTTTATCTCCTGTATTCTTATCTCTCAAATTACTATCTATCTTATCATATAGTCGTCATTTGTAAAACTGATATTAGTATATATATGTAAAAAAGCAGGAACCCTTCCTCACAATGTGAAGAAGGGTTCCTACTTTTAAAGTTGGTTATGGCAATTATTTGATATTAGCGTTTTAATTCGAATCTGGCTACCAGATCACTCATAGTCACCGCCTGGGCTGTCAGCTCTTCACTGGTAGCTGATGCTTCTTCAGCAGTGGCAGAATTAGTTTCTACTACTTCTGCAATTTTATTAATTCCTACATCAGCCTGTTCCATAGCCTGAGCCTGGCTTGCCGATATTTCTTTCATTTCTTTTGCACTTTCTGCAATGGCATGAACCCCTGCAACTACTTCCTGTAAAGAAACAGATGCTTCATTTGCCACTTTATTACCATTAGATACTTCATGCAATGAAGCCTCAATCAAAGCTCTGGAATCTACTGCTGATTGTGCACTCTGTTCTGCAAGAGTTCTAATCTGATCTGCAACTACTGCAAACCCTCTTCCCGCTTCTCCTGCTCTGGCTGCTTCGATGGAAGCATTTAAACTAAGAAGGTTGGTCTGACTTGCAATATCTTCAATCTCTCCAATAATATTACTGATTTTCTGTGACGCATCACTGATACGTTCCATAGCCCCCATCAATGCTTCCATGGCAGTCCGGCTGTCTTCTGCCACTTGTGCATACTTTTTTGCTTCTTCATAAGAACGATCTAATTGATTAGCTGTCGTTTGAATTCCTTCGTTTAAGTCATTGATAGTTGCTTGCATCTCTTCTACTGTAGCTGCCTGATCGGTGGCTCCTTCCGCCAACTCCTGTGCTGCCTGAGCTAAATGATTAGCTCCTTCCGAAACCTGTGTGGAAGCCATGTCTACTTCTGCCAATGCATTGCTCATCTGCTCGTTCATTCCCATGACACCATCCAGCAATCCGCGGAACTCTCCATGGTATGCCTTTTCATGAGCTGTACTGATATTAAAATTACCATTAGCCATTTCTTGCAACATTCCGGCTACATCCAAAGTAATATTGCGTAATCTCTCTGCCATTTCCGTAGCACTGGCTACCATATCAGCAATCTCATCTTTCGTATCCACTGTTGGGAACGGAGAGGTTAAATCTCCTTTAGCAAAGGTTCCCAAACGTTCTTCCATCTGTTTTAAAGGTTCTTCAATACCTTTGGCAATACCTGTTGCTATTTTAAAAGAAATAGAGATTACAGATGTAATAGCTATCACTATAGCAACCATAACAACCGTTTCCAAAGTCTGTAATTTTGCCTGCTCTGCATCCCCTTTTTCCACGTTAACATCCATAAGGTCTGTCATAGCTTTATCTAATTCTGTATAAAGAGGTGCTAATTCATTAATCATTCTTTCCTGTGCCAGTTCACATTTTATCTGATCTGTTGTAGCACCCAACTTCACAATTTCTTCGTCCACTTTTATGTATGCCGCCCATGCCTCATCAATAGCCTGCATACATGCTTTTCCTTCGGGTGTTACCATGGTTGGTCTAATCTGCTCACGATAATACTCAAATTCTTTAACCGCAGTTTCATGTTGTCCTTTTACCGCATCAATTAACTCCTGTGTTTCATATCCGATAATGGCACGGGTTGCACTACGCACTTCTGCTGTAGCATTCATAGCTCTACCTATGTCTCCCTGTGGGAAAGCATAATTTTCCAGCACTCTATTATAGTCACTTACCATGTAAATCATAGCTGCTGCCACCAGTACGGATACTACTCCGAAAATAGCAATGACTACACTAAAAGCAGAAATTAGGCGCTTTCTAATCTTCATTTCTTTAAATTTCATTTTCCAAGCCTCTCTTTCCATGTCTGTCTGCCAAAATATGTCCCCTTTATACATTTTCAGCATCTTACATTTATAATACCACCCTTTCTCTTTTAAATTTATCCATTACATGAATCATGTTTTTTTTGACATCAAACACTTAAACTTATCTTTTACTTGTGACCTTCACCAAAATACTTTTGCATTTTTAAAGAAACAAAACTCCTATTCTCTTTTTTTGTGTTATAGTATACATGGATATTTAAAAAGAAAGGAGACTCTTTATGTTTAGACTTGCTATTTGTGATGACGAGGCACACTCCCTTACACAAATAATTTCTCTAATTAAAGAATATCAGTTAGTAAGTCCTTTTACATTTGAATATGCAGATTTTCACAATGGGATTGAATTAATTTCAGCTCTAGAGCAAGGCAAACATTTTGATGTATATTGCCTTGATATTGTTATGCCCGGATATAATGGAATTGAATTGGGAAAAGAAATCCGAAAACACGATAAATCTGCCCGGATTATTTTCCTTACTTCATCTCCTGAATTTGCTCTGGACAGTTATTCTGTAAAAGCTGAAAATTATATTTTAAAACCAATTAGTGAAGAAACTTTGTTTAACACTTTAAATGACATTTTCGAACAAACCAAACAGGAAGAAGAAAGCTTTATTACCGTAAAAGATACTCAGGGAATACAAAAAATTTTACTTTCCAATCTGGTTTATGCGGAAGCCATGGGACGAAAAGTACTTTTCCACCTATCCTCCGGACGTACACTGGAATGTTCCTTACGTTTCTCACAAGCTTGCGCTACGTTATTGGAGTATCCGTTTTTTACAAAACCCCACCGTTCCTATATCGTAAATATGAACTATATCAATATTATTGAAAATACAGAAATTATATTACAGCCTTCAGGAACTATTCCCATTGCGCAGGGAAAGGGAAAGGAAGTAAAGGATATCTATCTTTCTTTTCAAATGCAACGAGATTAAATAAATAGAACTATTGTATATCTCTTATAAAAAATATTATAAAAACTATTGAGAGAAAACCCGAAAGGAGAGAACATATATGGCAATACATTTAGAACATTGGGATTGGATTTTATCTTCTGTAATAATTATTATATTTGCTTCAATCACTATGTATTATCTGGCAGATGTACATTTTTCTACATTTTCTCCCAAAAAGAAAATATTTTCGATAATATATTTTATTACATATCTTACTTTCAATGTAATAATACAAATTATTTTGGGTCCTGAATTATATGGAGATTTTTATATCTTATTTGCACAAATTCCACTATATATATTGCTTACAATACTGACCCGCTATCGAGGAATCAAATTGGTTTTTCTCTATTTAAGTATTACCATTTTCTCTTCGGCCGCCATCTTTTTAAGCTCATTCATCATATTTTTTACAAAGATGCCTTTAGTAGGAATTATTCCAAGTTACTCACTAATGCTTTTTGTATGCTACCATTATTTAAGAAAACCTTTTTACTACATTCTGGAATATGCTGAAACCAAGCTGACTTTCTGGCTGACCCTTATACCGATTCTTTACTATATATATAATTACAGTACAACTAAATATCAGTATTTTACAATTACCACCAACATCAATCGTGATTTCTGGTTAAGGGGAACTACTCTCGTAATCGTACTGATATCCTATTGTACTATTATTTTATTTTTCCGGATAATACGTGCTAAATCTGATTCCGATATGGTTCAGGAGATGATTTCCCAACAGCTGCATGATGCAACTGCACAAATCGAACAACTTCGATTTGCAGAAAAACAGGCTGCCTTATATCGCCATGATATGCGACATCATTTTAACTATATTAATAGCTGTATCATACAAAACAATCCGGAAGAGGCAACCAAATATATTCAACAAATTTTTGATGTATTTGATGACAGCAAAATCATTCCCTTTTCTTCCAATGAATCCTTGAATTTGATTTTCTCTTCTTTCTACAAAGAAGCAACTGAACATCAAATCCATTTCACAGTAAATGCTACTGCCAATGATTTTATCAGATTCAGTGTTTTGGATTTGTGTAAACTGCTTTACAATGGAATTGAAAATGCCTTAAATGCCTGCAAACAGGTCGAGAATCCCAGAGAACGTTTTATACATATCGAATTATATGAGAAAAACAATAAATTATGCTGTGAAATCCGTAACAGTTATGCAATAGAACCACATTTTAACGAAAGTGGAATTCCTATTTCCACCAGAAACAATCACGGAATTGGTGTAAAAAGTATGGTTTATGTAGTCAATAAATATCATGGTGTGTATAAATTTTCTGCCAAAGACAATCAATTCACTTTTCAAATGTGTATCTGATAACATAAATTTTATTCTTTTAATATTCTTTGATTATACAGACAAAAAGACCTCTGACAGTAATCATACCGTCAAAGGTCTTCTTTAATTTATACAAATTTCTCTAATTAAATCTCTGCTGCCTGTTTTAATCTTTCCAATTCATCAAATGCTTCCTCAAATACCATACAGAATGTATTCAAAGATTCAAATGACTGGTCAATAGTCTCTTTACTTGTCTGGGTTCCTGCTGAAACTTCTTCCGAAGCAGAAGACAACATTTCAATACTATCTACGATAGTACGGTTCGCATCCAATACTTCTGCAACTTCACCACTGATATGTACTACTGCTGTTTCCAATTCATCCATTCCAGACTCTACCTGTGCAAAACTTCTGTTTACTTCTTCTACCTTTCTGCGCTGAACCTCTATACTTTCCGCGGACTCTTCAATACCCGCCTGGGTTTCATTGGTAATGGAGGTTAACTCATTGATAATCAGTGTAATCTTTTCTGTAGATGTCTTAGTTTCTTCTGCGAGATTTCTAATCTGATCTGCCACAACCGCAAATCCTCTTCCTGCTTCTCCGGCTCTTGCCGCTTCAATACTGGCATTTAACGCAAGAAGATTTGTCTGAGAAGAAATCTTAAGAATAGACTCTGTAATTCCGGAAACTTTCTGAACATTTTCTACCAGCATTTCTACTGTTTTAGAAATCTTATCTGTAGTTTCATCAACCAATACAGACTGTTCCTGAAGTTCATCAGCTAATACTTTACCTTTATCAACTACATTTTTTAACTCTTCTGTAGTATCTTTTGCCTGTGTAGCTACCTGGTTAGTTTCTTCCAATCTGGACTGGATTTGTGTTGTCATATCCGCCTGCTGGTTTACTGCATGAGCAGTATCTTCCGAACTGCTTGTGATGGCATCCATCGCTCCATGAGCATCTCCCATGAAACAACTGATATTATCTAATTCGTTCATCGCCTGTTGGAATGACGCATCTAAATTAGCTACAATATCCGCCACAAGACTGGCAACTTCTGCACGATGTTTTGCCTCTTTTTCAATCTCTTCACGATTCTCTTTGTCAAATCTGATAAGAGAAGAAATTGCCCAGAAGGATGCAAGAATACTGATTACAAGACCTATAGTTACTACATTCGCAAATCCATAAGAAACTAAATCTCCCCCGGCCTTTAACACATAACTCTTAACAGCACAAATTAAAAATGTAGATATACATCCCAAAAGTACCACTTTGGCGTTCAGATAAATCATAAAACCTATCAAAATAGGAAATGCCAATGCCAAACTTCCGGCTCCGTTTCCAAAAGCTAACAACGGATACGCAATCAAATAGCTAATAGCCATTAATACCATTGCTTTCTTTTTATCTCCCATTAACTTTATAACAACGCCCATGGCTAGAATCAAGGCTACATAAACAGCCACTCGGATACCACCACCGGCTGCCGCTGTTCCTTTATTCGCATTACTGTATTCAATTCCCACAAAAAATATGTAACATAAGGTTAATATAACGTACATAATACGATTTGTGCGACGATACTGATCTGCGGTAAGATTCTGACTTTTCATAATACCTTCTATAAATCTTTTCATAACATTCTCGCTTTCTGTTTGCTTTTACTTTTACAAACTTCAGAGTAATACCTTTGTAAATTTTACCATATTTTTTTGGTTTTGTGTAGGTTTTTTGGTGATTATCATTGCAATTATTTCAATGATTATCTTAATTGTAATTCAGCTTCTTTTTCTTTGATAACAGCCTCCCGCTCTTCTAATTCCTGCTGCCAAATCGAATATTCATTTTCTATTTTATAGCGGTAATTAATCACATTAACATTTTCGCCTACAATAGTAATAATAAACATTCCTATCACGATAATGATTAACGCAAGATTCGCCCATAGGGAAAATCTGAGCATTTCTTTTGTACCATCGTTATTTTGCTTTATCTGAAATATACGAACCGGTTTATTTTCTTCTTCTTTCGCAAACACCTTATACAATGGGATTCCGCTAATATTCTCTTCCGGCATTCCTCTCTTTATCATTTCATTTCGCATTTTCTTTAAAAATTCCAAACCTGCAGGTGTTTTAAAAATCTTATCCTTAACTGCTTTATTGTATATTTTTAATGTAGTCTGCAAATCATCATAATTAATTCTTGATTCCAGATACTCCACCGTCTTTTTTTCTTCTTTTGCCAACTTCACGTCTTCTTCATTCCCATAAAGATATCCGTCTACCATTAACCGTTCTTCATTTCTCATAACATTAATCTCCATAATATCTTAATAGTCTAAGTATATCATATACAATTTTCGCTGAACAGACAGCTTTTATGTTCATTAAAAAAAGACTGCCACAATGTGTGACAGTCTTCTTACACTTCGTTATTTACACTATGTAATTATTCATCTAATAACTTAAACTGTTCTACCATAGCTTTTAAGTTTTCAGACTGTGCCAAAAGTTCTTCGCTGGTTGCAGAAGTTTCCTGAGCTGCTGCAGAGTTATTCTGAACAACGTCTGCAATCTGTTCAATACCTGCACGTACCTGAGACATTGTTTCAGCCTGTTCTCTGGAAAGTTCACTTGTTTCCTGAGAAGCATCTGCAAGGAATTTAATACCTTCGATAACTTCACCAAGAGCACTTGTTGTTCGTGCTGTAATTTCATTACCATTGTTAATTTCCT
Organism: Lachnospiraceae bacterium; assembly: GCA_017521195.1. GTDB lineage: Bacteria > Bacillota > Clostridia > Lachnospirales > Lachnospiraceae > SFDP01. The sequence goes on along the minus strand of JAFXGP010000034.1, from coordinate 15,250 downwards.
GTAAGGATTTAATGATAAGGTTCTTAGTATTAACTGCTGACTGTGCACTGTCTGCTGCCAACTTACCAATCTGATCAGCTACTACCGCAAATCCACGTCCTGCTTCTCCGGCTCTTGCTGCTTCGATGGAAGCATTTAAAGAAAGAAGATTGGTCTGGGATGCGATATCCTCGATTTCACCAATAATACTTTCAATTTCTTTGGATGTCGCAGTAATTCTTTCCATGGCTTCTGTAAGTAACTGCATTTCCTGATTACTCTGTTCTGCAACATTGGCAAATTTCTGTGCATTCTTATATGCATCATCTGCTTTTTTAGCACTGCTTTCTGCGGAATCTGCTACATTTTCAATAGTTGCTGTTAATTCTTCTACTGCACCTGCCTGGCTGGTTGCGCCTTCTGCTAATGTCTGTGCACTTTCTGCCAACTGCTGTGCACCCATAGCAACCTGTTCTGCACCATCATCAATCTGATGCATTGTAAAACTAAGACCATGTTCAATGTTAACAACCGCATCTCTGATACCAACAAAGTCGCCTAAGAATTCAACGGTTGGCTGTACGGTAAAGTCACCGCCGCCGATTTCTGTAAGACCCCAGTCGATACATTCAATATATTCTTTCATCTTGGCAACCGCTACATTGAAGTCATCTGCCATTTCGCCGAATTCATTCTTATCTAACAATTGTACTTCAATATCCAGTTCACCTTTAGCAAGTTTCTTAGCTGCTTTCTGAACTTTTTCCAGTGGTTTCGCAATATCCAATGCTGTATATCTTGCAAAAATCATACCGATTGCTGCCGCAACAACAATTAATACAATAATAACAATAATTGTAATAATAGAAAATGAGGATAAATTCTTGGAAACATGATCACCCATCTCTATGTTCATAGCCAGAAGCTGCTCTGCCTCAGATACTACTTTATGAGCAATCGGTGCCGCTTCCGCATGTAAAAGTTCCAGTGCCTGTGCTGATTTCCCTGCATCAGCTAAAGCAATAACTTCTTTTCTGACAACGTGATAATTATCCAAATTGGAAATCATACTCTGGGTCAATGCCATTTCTTCTTCGTTTTCCAATTTATCATACATTTCTTGGAAATAGTACGCAATTTTCTCATCGGCTTCTGCCAGTTCTACTTTATATTCTTCTACATCGGCTTTGTTGGTTGCAGTTACAATATCTCTGACAAGAACTCTTTCCTCATTCAGATATGTAGTATAATGTCCGATATCCCCTTGAATAAAACCATTCAACTCCAATGCGTTCGAATATCTTATATTTACAACAAATAACATGATTACTGCTACAATTGCTGCAATAGAAGACAATCCGGTTACAATCCCGAAGCTGATTGTCATACGTTTCTTCACGCTTATATTTCTTAGATTTTCCATAAATTTCATATTAGGTACCTCCAGTGTAATATATTTAGGTCAATAAATTCCCCTATTATTTTCCTATTATATCACTTTTGTACAAATTTGAAAACAAAAAAATATTCTTTTTGTGAAATTTATTGAAAACAAAAAGTCCGTAAAACATGTTTACAGACTTTTTTAGTGGATTTAAGTAGCAAGCAGTTGAACCCTTTTGAAGGGGTTCGACTTCATGTTTCCTCAGTGGACCAGACGGGAGTCGAACCCGTGTCCGAAGCCCCATCCCCTGTACTTCTACAAGCTTAGTCTATCGGTTAACATTCCCTCCTGCATCCGGTGACAGACACCCGGATACATTCAGTAGCTTCATAATACGCCCACATACGCAAAGCTTAGCATGTGTCGTTTCCTATTTAGTCGATGCCAGATTCTCTAAGAATAGGTACAAAGAGTCTGACAGCTGCAACTAGGCAGCGTATGCTAAATTATCGTTAGCGTTTAATTTTAAGTTTGCCATTATCGTTTGGCAACGGCTTGCTTCTCCAGTTTCAAAAACCCCGTCGAAACCTTGACTGGCCCTTATTCAATTTTGATGCTTATTCATTTTATAGGATACTTATGTTTAAGTCAATATTCTGACTACTAAACTTATAGTTTAATTTACTCCCTACATGCATTTCACATCCTAACAAATTTATCCCAAGTTTCTGATTTTAAAGTCCTTTTCCGCTTCCCGCTTCATATCCTTCTTAGCAATATCCTGACGTTTGTCATAAAGTTTTTTACCACGACAAAGTCCTATTTCTATTTTCGCCTTGCCATCTTTAAAATACACCTGCAAAGGTACGATGGTAAAACCTTTTTCTTTAATTTTACCGGTCAGTTTATTAATCTCAGATTTATGAAGTAACAATTTTTTCACACGTAAAGGATCTTTATTAAAGATATTTCCTTTTTCATAGGGAGAAATGTGCATTCCATAAACGAACATTTCTCCATTTTCAATACGGATAAAGGATTCCTTGATACTGCATTTTCCCATGCGGAGACTTTTTACCTCTGTCCCATGCAATACCAGTCCTGCTTCTATTTTTTCATCCACAAAATAATCATGGTATGCTTTTTTATTATTTGCTACTAATTTCATGGCTTCTTTACTCATGGGTTATTTCTCCCTCTTCTTTTCATCATTGAAGTGATTTCACATCTCATATTATGCTTCATCATCATCTTCTTCTGCAATGATAAAATCAATGGTTCTTAAGAATTTATCGGTTGATTCTACCAAAACCTTCACCGTCTGACCTAATTTATATTTAATTCCGGTATCTCTTCCCACCATTTCATAAGCCTGTTCATCATATAAGAAATAATCTCCCGGAAGTTTTGAAACATGAATCATACCTTCCACAGTATTGGGAAGTTCCACATAAATTCCCCACTGGGTTACACCACTGACAACACCGGTGAAAACTTCACCTATATGACGTTCCATATACTCTACTTTTTTCAGCTTATTGGTTTCCCGTTCTGCTTCTTCAGCTCTTCTTTCCAATCTGGAAGACTGGGATGCCACCTGTGGCAGAATTTCTTCATAATGTTCTATCTTTTTGGATTTCATTCGTCCGCGAATCCAGTCTTTGATAATTCTGTGAATCTGCAAATCCGGGTATCTTCTGATGGGAGACGTAAAATGACAATAATAATCACAGGCAAGACCAAAATGACCGGTACAGTCCACTGTATATTTGGCCTGCTTCATACTTCGAAGTGCTAATCTGGAAATTAATGCTTCTTCATCACTACCTTCCACTTTACTTAATAATTTCTGAATTTCTTTTGGATGCACTTCTTCCTTATTTACTTTCATGGAATATCCGAAATTATAGATAAAGGATGCCAGCTTCTGAATTTTTTCCGGATCCGGAAAATCATGGGTACGATATACAAAGGGCATTTCCAACCAATAAAAATGCTGGGCCACTGTTTCATTGGCAATCAACATAAAATCCTCAATAATCTTTGTTGCCACATTTCTGTCATATGGTTTGATTTCTACCGGATGACCTTCTTTGTCTAAATAAATCTTAGTTTCCGGGAAATCAAAGTCAATGGAACCACGTTTTTTTCTTTTTTTACGAAGAATAGCTGCCAGTTCTTCCATCTGTTCAAACATAGGTACCAATTCTTTGTAACGTGTTCTTTCCTCTTCGTCTTTATCTTCCAGAATCTTTTTTACAGAAGTATAAGTCATTCGTTCATTAACATTAATCACGGTCTCTTCAATGGAATGATCCACTACCTCACCCTTATCGTTAATTGTCATAAGACAACTGAGCGCCAGACGGTCTACTCCTGCATTCAAAGAACAGATTCCATTGGAGAGTTTGTGCGGCAGCATGGGAATTACTCTGTCTACCAAATAAACACTGGTTCCACGATTTAAAGCCTCCCTGTCAAGAGCAGAACGTTCCTGCACATAATTACTCACATCCGCAATGTGTACTCCCAGATAATACAAACCGTCTTTTACAGTTAAACTTACCGCGTCATCTAAATCCTTGGCATCTTCCCCATCGATAGTTACCATTACCACATCACGATAATCACTTCTGCCGTCACAGTCAGCTTCCAGAATCTCATCCGGAATACGCTCTGCCTGATTCATAACTTTTTCCGGATATTCTATCGGCAAATCAAATCCTTTTACGATAGACATAATATCCACTCCCGGGTCATTGATATGTCCCAGAATCTCAATTACTTTTCCTTCCGGTTTCTTTTTATCACTACCGTAATCTGTCAACTCTACCACTACTTTATGCCCGTCTACGGCACCTTTAGAACGTTCAATCGGAATAAAAATATCTTCTGCCAGTTTCTGATTATCCGGAATCACGAAGCCAAAATTTCTGCTCTTCTGAAAGGTTCCTACAATTGTATTAGTTCCTCTTTCGATAATCTTAATAACTTCTGCTTCCTGACGTTTTCCTGCAGGTTTGCGAAGTAACATAACCTCCACAGTATCCAGATGATATGCCCCGTTTACTTTATCTTCGGGAATGAATAAATCTTCTTCTCTGCCATCTACTTCCACAAAACCAAAGCCTCGTTGGTTACTGATAAATGTACCGATAATTCTCTCTGTTTTAGCATTGGCTGTCTTAGGGTCAAAGATAGAATATTTTCCTCTTTTACTGATTTGAATTTTATCTTCTGCTAAAATTTCATCCAAAGCTTTTTTTAGATTGGCGCGTTCCTCCGGCGCTACCTGCAGCATAATCGCCAGTTCCTTTTCTTTCATTGGAACATAAAATTCATTTTTCATTAAATCTACAATAATCTGTTTTCTTTCTTTCCAATTCTTCATAATGTCTTCCCTCACGGTTCACTGTTATCGCCAGATTAAGATACAAGCATCCTAAATTAGCATGTACTTTTTCGAAAACTAAAAAGGACATTCCTGTATTCCTACAAGAATGCCCCGAACTTACCTTGCTCTTAGAATCTGTTAATATTCAAGATTGCTGCAATTACAATAAAAGCGATTGCTAAATACTTTGTAATTTTTACTAAAGTTCCTTCCATAGAACGACCTTTATTCTTACCCCAGTATGTTTCAGCCGCACCACTGATTGCACCTAATCCTGCAGATTTGCCTTCCTGCATTAATACTAATACTGTTAATCCTAAACAAACTATAATAAACACAACTGTTAATAATGTTCTTAAAATTTCCATCTTAATTGTTCATTCCTTTCGTTTCACACAGATACATAACAATATACCGATTGCGCTACATATCTTCTCAGTCACACTCATAAGATTTTAGCATAAGAACTCCTTATTTGCAAGATGCAAAACATATTTTTTCTAAGATTTTCAAACAGTTATTAAATTATTGCAAGATTACTTTCTTAATCCAAATGCATCCATTCCCGGATATACTGCCTCATCTCTCAATTCTTCTTCAATTCTAAGCAGTTGATTATATTTTGCTACTCTGTCTGTTCTGCAAGGTGCTCCGGTTTTAATCTGCCCGCAGCACATTGCCACTGCCAAATCAGCAATGGTAGTATCTTCTGTTTCCCCGGAACGATGGGATACAATCGCTGCAAATCCATTTTCATGAGCCAGACAAATCGCCTCCATGGTTTCCGTCAAAGTGCCGATTTGATTTAGTTTAATCAAAATGGAATTACCACAGTTTTCCTCAATTCCTCGTTTCAAACGTTTGCTGTTTGTAACAAACAAATCATCTCCTACCAACTGTACTTTATTTCCCAGGCGTTTTGTCAGTTCCTTCCAGCCTTCCCAATCCTCTTCATTAAGACCATCTTCAATAGAATAAATAGGATACTGGGTACACAATTCTTCATAAAGAGAAATCATTTCCATAGTACTTCTCATAACTGACAATCTCTTAGTATCAGGAACTCCTTCCGTTGTAGTATCTTTGACCTTAAAATTATATTCTTTTTCCTCTTTTTGACGAAGAACCTCACTTTCTCCCGGGAAAAAATACATTCCGGAATTTTCTTCATACAATTCACTGGCTGCCGCATCCATGGCAAACACAATATCTTTACCGCACACATACCCTGCTTCTTCCACAGCTTTTGTCAAATAGTCAAATACTTCAAAGGCATCTTTCAAGTCCGGTGCAAATCCACCCTCATCTCCCACAGAGGTAGATTTTCCGTCTGCGGCTAAAATCTTCTTCAAAGTATGATAAATTTCTGTTCCCATACGAAGAGCATCACTAAAAGTAGCTGCCCCTACCGGCATAATCATAAACTCTTGAAAATCAACCGTGTTTTTAGCATGTTTTCCTCCATTTAAAATATTCATCATAGGAACCGGCATCACAAATTTGTCCTTATATTCCTGTTTTTTCACAGTATTCTTACTTCCCATTTCTATGGCTGTGGTTTTTAAGGAACGGTACAAAGATTCCTCTTTTGCCTTAGCTGCAGCTTTTGCCACTGCAAGGGACACTCCCAAAATGGCATTAGCACCTAGAGCACCTTTATTTTCCGTACCATCAATTTCACAAAGCAATCTATCAATTTCCTGCTGATTTCTGATATCTTTTCTCAACAGATCCTGCAACAACTGGTGATTAATATGGCTAACTGCCTTGGTTACTCCCTGTCCTAAGTATGCTTTTTCTTTATCCCTTAATTCCACGGCTTCAAATCTTCCCGTGCTGGCTCCTGAAGGCACAGCAGCTCTTCCCGTAATGGTATCATTCACTGTTACTTCCGCTTCCACTGTCGGATTTCCTCTGGAGTCTAAAATCTGTCTTCCACTCAATTTTGTAATCAAAAAAGTTTCTCCCATAGAGACCTCCTGAAATTTTCATTTTACATATATTTGATTTCAAATACTATGTAATTCTTTCAGTAGTATTCCCTTATGAGAGAAACTTAATCAATTCTTTATTTAATTATTACCTCTTCCCCAAACGGAATCTTTTCCAAGTCATCTATAATGAACTGTGGCATTTCTCCGGTCTGGAAGTAAACTTCATCCATATAATAATCGCTGGCATTATATGGATTCGGAGTATAAATATAAATACTATATCCATCATTATCACTACGATTTCTGTTAGGCCACCAGCGGTTAGTACTTGGAACTGCATTTTCCATAATCTTTTCATACACTTCCGGATTGGTATAAATAGCAGTTTTATAAGTGTCCAGATAACTCACCTGTTCTGTTGCTGATGGTGTCAGCAGCTTATAATCATCCAGTCTCACTTCTATCTTTTGAATACTGTTAATAAACGACTCATCAAACACATGCTCCACATCAATTCCTGATTCTTCCAATAGAGCTATGGTATTTTTGTAGGAATCGTAAATTAAGATATTCCATGAATTTCGATATTCTTCGTTCATAATTCCAATCCCCATGAGAGAAATCTGTGCTTTTGGATAATTATAGTATACTTCTGTGTAACTAACGTTTTCTACATCTTTCTTATAGGCTTCTACCAGAGCCTGCATGTCTGCATCTATAGGTGTTGCACCGTTACCACTGCCATTATTATAGGTTGCAGAAACAATTCTGTAATTTTCCACAAAATCCTCTTCCATTACCTGATTGTTAGCAAGCTGATATTCCTCCATATGATAGATTTCGTCAAGCAGACCCAGATTTTCTTCATATCTTAGATAAAATCTTCTGTAATCTGTCTTACCGTTCTTTAACCGGAAATTAACATCAATGGTTTCATAAGTTCCGTCAAAAGTTCTGGTATTCATGGAAATCCTTTCTCTGTTTTCCAGTAGCTTATAGATGATATCCAAATCTGTAATCTCCATCCTTCTTGCTTTATACTGATGATATATTTCCGTTCCGTCCATCATGACATAGTTGCTATTTGTAAATCCTTCTGCTGCTAAAGACACATAAACACTTTCCACCTGAGATTGCTTTGGAATACGCTGGTCATACCCTGTCCAGTCATATTTGAAGCCTAAGAACACTAAGATTACTGTCACTAAGGAAATAGTTGCAGTTAACCATTTTTTACAAATGGCACGAAAATCCACTTCATATATTAACTGGATTACTGCATGCCCCAAAGCAACAAAGAATACTGCTCCTGCCAATCCCATGGCTACATTTTCTCCTGCCACATAATAAATCAGATAGGTACCGAAACTTCCCATTAATACTAACAGCATAAAACGCAGCACTTCTTTTATTTTCGGGAAACTAATACTGTTTCCGTGACTTTCGCTGGCTCTTTTCTGATATAGGAAGAAACTTACCACCCCAAAAACAAAAGCTAATACAAACAATCCCAAAGCTGTATTTCCATAAGTATAGTTTTCGTTGGCATATTGAGAATAATTATATTCCCTGCCTCCTAAAATAATATATTTATATATGTTTACAATGGGAGAAAATAAAGTATCAAATATTTTTTCCTCTTCCCCACTTCCATAGGTAATAAAGAAGCTGGTTGCCATAAACACATTCATGGCTCTTGCAGCAAGTTCATAGCCCAAAAGCACTCCCATAGCAAGTAAACTTACCAAAGTGTTTCCGGTCAACAATATGGCAATTATAGCAATATGATAAATCCCAAGGAACAAAAGCAAATACAAGAAAAATGCTTTTATTGCACCTGTGAAAATTACACCAGACATACATCCGAACACTGTTGCCACTGCCATCCCGAGAACCATGTTAATCAAGTAGGTTACTACAAAAATCATGATTCCGTTGAGCCACAACACTGTAAATCTTCTCTTGCGGCTCACCGGCTGGCTATGGTAAAAATCCACCTGTCTTTTATTATGTAAGTACGCAAAGCCCTGCATACCAATCAAAATAGCAAGCCCAATAATAAGTACCGGCATGAAGCCGTTTAAAAGAAACAATACTTCTACCGTTTCATCCATTCTCTCCTGCATACGGATGAGACTTGCACTATCTGTAACACCCTCGTATCTGGACCTAATGTTGTTAAGGCTTAACATCAGATATCCCGGAAAATAACAAAGAAAGGTCAAAAAACTTAACCAAAATACCCAGTTTCTTCGTTTCATATTTTCGTAAACATCAGCTAAAAATGAGTTTTTTAATGTCATAACCAACTACCTCCGTTTCACTGATAAATATTTCTTCCAAAGACAACGGCAGCACTTCATAAAATACAGTATCTAATGTTGTAAATGCTGTCTGTATTTCTTCTTTGCTTCCTCTGGCGGTCATGGTACAAAGCATACCTCTCTTTTCCTTCTGTAAAACTGCCAGCTTCTGCATTGCCTTATTTTCTTCTTCTTCCGTAGCAAATACACATTGAATCTTCTGGATATTGCATTTCATATCCAACAAATCCTTGGATAAGATTACTCCACCTTTGTGCAAGAGTCCTACCGTATCACAGATATCCTCCAACTCTCTTAAGTTATGGGATGCAATGATTGGTGTTAATCCTCTTTCTTCCATATGGTTAGCAAAAATGGCTTTGATTCCCTGTCGCATTACCGGATCCAAGCCATCAAAAGTCTCATCACAAATGAGATATTTTGTATTGGCACAAAGTCCGCAGATAATTGCCATCTGTTTCTGCATACCTTTAGAAAACGTGGAAATTTTTCTGTTTTTATCCAAACTGAATTTTTCCAGATATTCATAAAATGCATTGCTGTCAAATTTTTCATATATGGTTTTTAAATATTTTTCCATATCTTTTCCGTTGGCATTTCTAAAGAAAAATGGTTCATCAGGGATAAAATATACATCTTTAATAGCATTTTCATTATCAAATACCGGTTTATCATCTATCAAAACATGGCCGCCATCCGGCTTCATAATTCCGGCAACCATTCGAAGCAATGTGGTTTTTCCTGCACCATTAGTACCAATCAAACCGAACACATTACCTTCCTGCATGGTCAGACTTACATTATTCACTGCCCATACATCATCAAATCTTTTTGATACATTTGTTAATGTAATCATGTCTGCCTCCTATTTCAAAATATTAATAATATCTTCCCTGGTAAGTCCGATTGCTTCCCCTTCTTTTACCAAAGCAAGTATCTGAGTTTTTAATTCTTCTTTTTTTGCTTCTTTTAAACTGCTATTTGCAGCCACAAAGTTTCCCCGTCCCTTTACACTATAGATAAATCCTTCTCTTTCTAACTCTCCATAGGCCTTCTGGATTGTGTTAGGATTGATGGACAGTTCCATAGCAAGATTTCGAACCGATGGTAATTTCTCATCTTCCGGCAGAGCACCGCAAAGAATCAGATGTTTAAAACGTTCTACTATCTGTTCGTATAAAGGTCTTGCATCTTTCAAATCAAGAACTATCATGGTTCCTCCTTTCATCGTCGCAAGTGTACTATCACTTCTAGTACACTTAGTATATTCCTGTTGAATCATATTGTCAATAATAAATTAAACATAACTTGTTCACTGTTAGTTATAGGATCTTTAGCTTCAGTACTGATTGCGGTGCTTATCGATATTGCCTGACGTAAGCTTTCTCGCCGGAAGCTTTTTACAGTCTGCACACTTGCGCGAAGATAAATGGACTGTAACAACTTTGATGTCTAAGCACATCACGTGACATTAATACAGTCTATATGCTATATAAAGGTTTATAAACTGTAGTATCACCTATATTTTATTGTTCTTCACATAAAATTTACAGTTTAATTTGCCGCGAAGTAGGTAATAGGCTGTAATATAACATCTTTCCGCGACCTAACATGAAAATTTTACAGTTTGAATATAATAAAGTCTCCGTCGGGCTGTAAATAGAATAGCTTTAATCACGAAAAAGGAGCCATGCACAAACGTGCATAGCTCCTTCTCCATTGTATTATTTCCAATTCATTAATCAAAACAATTCTAAATTAACTATCTTATTTTTTAATTAATAAAGATTTACCTGTCATTTCAACCGGCTGTTCTTTACCCATTACTTCGATTAAAGTAGGAATAATGTCTGCAAGACATCCGCCTTCTCTTAATGTGTAAGCAGGATCGTAGTTTACTAAAATAAATGGAACTTCATTTGTTGTGTGTGCTGTAAATGGAGCACCTGTTTCGTAATCAACCAACTGTTCTGCATTACCATGGTCAGCACAAATGAACATTGTTCCGTCTACAGATTTTAATGCTTCTACTGCCTTACCTACACATTCATCAACAGCTTCTACTGCTTTAATAGCTGCTTCTTCAACACCTGTATGTCCTACCATGTCAGGGTTAGCGAAGTTAATAATGATTACATCATATTTATCAGATGTAATAGCTTCTGTTAATTTATCACATACTTCATATGCACTCATTTCAGGTTTTAAGTCATAAGTAGCAACCTTAGGAGAGTTCACAAGAATTCTGTCTTCTCCTGCATTTGGTTCTTCTACACCACCGTTAAAGAAGAATGTAACGTGTGCATATTTTTCTGTTTCAGCGATTCTTGCCTGTGTTAAGCCGTTAGCTGCTAACCATTCACCAAAGGTATTTGTTACAGCAATTTTGTGGAATGCAACTTCTTTGTTAGGAATGGTTGGATCATAATCAGAGAAACATACATATTTAATATCTAATCTTTCTCTGTCAAATCCTTTGAAGTCGTCATCACAGAATGCTCTTGTAATTTCTCTCGCACGGTCAGGACGGAAGTTAAAGAAGATTACGGAATCTTTATCTTTGATAGTTCCGATTGCTGCACCATCTTTTACTACTACGGTAGGTACTACAAATTCATCTGTTTTTTCTGCATCATAGGAAGCCTGAATACCTGCAGGACCGCTTTCTGCTGTGTTACCTTCGCCTTTTGTTAAAGCATCATAAGCTAATTTTACTCTATCGTAGTTATTATCTCTGTCCATTGCATAGTAACGACCCATAACGGAAGCAATTTCACCCACACCGATTTCAGCCATTTTTGCTTCTAAATCCTCTGCAAATCCTTTTCCGCTTGCAGGAGGTGTATCTCTACCGTCTAAGAAACAGTGTACATATACTTTGGAAAGACCATTTCTTTTTGCTAATTCTAACAAACCATAAAGATGTGTATTGTGGCTGTGAACACCACCATCAGATAATAAACCGAACATGTGTAATGCAGAATCGTTTTCCTTACAGTTGTTAACTGCATTTAATAATGCAGGATTTTCGAAGAATGTTCCATCCTGAATTTCTTTGGTAATTCTGGTAAGTTCCTGGTATACGATACGGCCTGCACCCGTGTTCAAGTGACCTACTTCAGAGTTACCCATCTGTCCGTCAGGAAGACCTACTGCCATTCCACTGGCATTACCTTTTACAAAAGGACATTCTGCCATTAACTTGTCCATAACAGGAGTTTTTGCCTGTGCAACTGCGTTACCGCTTTCTTTGCTGTTTAAGCCATATCCATCTAAAATCATTAATACGGTTGGTTTTTTACTCATGATATTCTCCTTTAATGTGTTAAATTTATTACTTTTTTGTTTTTAACTTTGTTATATTTGAAAGGTTTATTTTTAACCACTCATGGTTAATCCCCTAACCTATAATAGTATAACATTGTTTCTTTCTTTTAGGCAATATGTAACTGTTCAGAGCCTGACAAAATTTTTCACGTTACTTATTACCCTATACCCAGCTCACAATTATCACAACAGCTCCTTGGTGAACCGTTACTTTCCCTTTGCTTCCATAGATAAACTCATTGCTGATTCCAATTGGAAAACTATTAGTCACTTCCTGCTCCTTCAAAAGGTATTTCATATTTTCAATAGAAACTGTGGCTTTGTCACCCATGCTAAACAAGGACATATACCCTTCCAAGGAATCCTGAAAACTGATTTCCTCTTCTTTTGCCACAAGAATCATCCCTGTGCCATCCATTAAATAACCTACAGCATTGTGTTCTTTTAAGTATAATAAACATTGAATATTGGCAATGGTATGCTCAATTCTGCCTCCCATACCACCATAAATCCGAAAACTCCGATACCCCTCTGATAATCCCAATTTAATTGCCGCCAACATATCGGTATCATCCTTTTCTATCGGTAAAATAATTACTTTATCTTCTTCCTGTTTTGCAATCTCTGCCACATTTTCAGCTTCTTTTTCACTGATAGAATCAAAATCACCAAGAATATAGTCCGGTGTAATCTCTAATAACCTGCAATATTCATATCCTGCATCTACAGCGATACACAAATCATTTTCTCCCATAGGAATCTCAGAAATAGTTAAATCTCCGGCTCCCACTAAAATGCAATTTCCCTTGTTCATGGTTAACCCTCACATTTATATATCTTTTAATAATCTTTATACTTCGAAAATTATTCGTCTACTGTTACACTAACTATTTATATATACCTAAAACAGAAACGTCATTCTTCTTTTAATAGAGTTTCCTATACTAATCGCCAATAATATCTTTATCACATCAAAAAAAAGAAACGGAATCACTCCTACCGATAAAGCTGACATTAAATTTAACTTACTTTGATACATCAGCCATGCGGTTCCCACAAAATATAATCCCAGATTTCCTACACCTAACGCAAAAATCTGATACCATATCTTTTGTTTTCCCTGCTTCTTCCCTTTTTCCAAAAGACTGCAACCTATTAAACTTAACACCAGATATCCAATTAAATATCCACCGGTCGGACCAAGGAGCTTCCCGGCACCTCCGGAAAATCCCGCAAATACAGGAAGTCCCACAAAACCGATTAATAAGTAAAGTGCCACACTAATAATGCTTCTCTTCTTACCTAATAATATGATGGTCAAATAAATCGCCATATTTGCAAAACTCACAGGCACCATACCAATAGGAATTACTATAGGTCCTATCACACAAAGAACTGCTGCCATAAGAGCTGTAAAAGTTAAATTCTGTATATTATTTCTCATAATTCTCTTCAAACTTTTGACATCGATATCTGTCAACTATATGTTTTTATATATTGTCATCCCTAAGTATTTTCTCATATCTTTTCAACTGATATTTTAGTACTTCAAGTGCTCTTGATTCAGGCTCTCTTCCTAATAATTTATACAATTTTTGATAATTTATCTTCAGTCCAAAACCTATTTCCATAGCTTGTCTCTCTAAATTAGCATAAAATGGTTTTCCGATTACATTTTCTATATTTTCCTCAATCGACCTATCATACGGAAACTCCCCAAGATTACTTAACAAAGCATTTCCATTATCAAAAACAGGGGCTACTCTATATTTTCTTGTTACCTTATCAATTATTAGTCCTATATTATTAAAATGTCTGTCCGTGTTTAGAATCAACATATCAAATGTAAGCATTTTCCCCAACTCTTCTTTTATATCCAATTTTGTAATTTTTTGTACAAACTCAAGTACATATTGTATTTTATCTGCTATATTTCCTATCCCCTGAACGACATCTGTCAGTTCTCTGTCATAATATATATCATATAGACGTTGCAAACTTGAATATGATTCATTCTTTTTCAAAAAATTTTCCGAATAACATCCTCTCTTGCCATTAATAAAACATTTTTTATAAGACACATAATTTTCTATATTAGAACACATTAATACCCGAGAGGAAAGAACTTCTGCCAAATCTTCATACCCTATTCGATTCTGTTTATACCACTTATTATCAAAAAAATATTTTAACTGTGTTCCTTTGCTACTTCCTGATACCAACACCATTGCTTCCGCCGGAAGCCTGCAAAAACCATTAACACTTAACTCATCATTACATATTACAATAGAGTTGTAATACGTCAGTAATCTATCAGCATTTTCTTTTTCATCATATTCATTTTCTATTAATTCAATAAATGCTACCGGTTTATCATCATAGTAAATAATAAAATCCCTCATGAATTACTCCCCTATATCAAATATATTCTCATTACAAGATTTCTGTATTTTTATGCCATACTTGTGAAAAAGGGATGAGATTACTCTCACCCCTTTCAACTATCTCTTACAATCAAGATATCTCTTTTTGTTCTGTTTGTCAATTAGTAGTTAACGATTTTACCAAAATCAGGTTTTAATGCAGCACCACCAACTAAGCCACCATCGATGTCTGGCTGGGAGAATAAGTCTGCTGCTGTGGCTGCGTTAACAGATCCGCCGTACTGGATACGAACTGCTTCTGCTGTAGCTTCATCATACATTTCAGCGATGAGTTCACGGATTCCTTTACAAACTTCCTGAGCCTGTTCTGTTGTAGCAGTTTTACCTGTACCGATTGCCCAGATTGGTTCGTAAGCGATAACCATAGAAGCTACCTGATCAGCTGTTACGTCAACTAAGTCAGATTTAATCTGTAATCTGATCCAGTCCATAGTAACACCCATTTCTCTCTGTTCAAGAGATTC
>JAFXGP010000033.1 GCA_017521195.1 Lachnospiraceae bacterium | reverse complement strand
GTAGATGCTATGACCGGTCAGGATGCAGTAAATGTAGCGAATGAGTTCCACTCCAGATTACAGATTACTGGTGTTGTTTTAACTAAGATGGATGGTGATGCTAGAGGTGGTGCGGCACTTTCCGTAAAATCCGTAACAGGGTTACCGATTCTGTATGTTGGTATGGGTGAGAAACTTTCTGATTTGGAACAGTTCTATCCGGACCGTATGGCAAGCAGAATCTTAGGAATGGGTGATGTGCTTTCCTTAATTGATAAAGCACAGGAAAATATCACTATTGATGCTGAAAAGAGCAAAGATATGACTACTCGAATGAAAAAGGGTAAGTTTGACTTTGAAGATTACTTAGAAAGCATGAAGCAGATGCGTAATATGGGTGGTCTTAGCAGTATCTTAAGTATGATGCCTGGTATGGGTGCTAAGATGGGTGATATCGAGTCCATGATTGATGAAAAGCAGTTGGCAAGAATGGAAGCAATTGTGCTTTCCATGACACCGGCAGAAAGAAAAAATCCTAAACTGTTAAATCCGAGCCGTAAGCATAGAATTGCAAAAGGTGCCGGAGTAGATATTGCATTAGTAAATCGTTTTGTAAAACAGTTTGAACAGAGCCAGAAAATGATGAAACAGATGTCTGGCATGATGGGTAAAAAAGGAAGAAGAATGCGCTTCCCGTTTTAATTAAGTAAGATAAGCAAGATTCAACAGCAATCGGCTTTCTAAAATATAATAAACAGTAAAGTACGGAGATAAATCTCCCCGAATAAGAAAGGAGTCATTTAAAATGGCAGTTAAAATCAGATTAAGAAGAATGGGTTACAAAAAACATCCAATTTACAGAGTAGTAGTAGCAGATTCCAGAGTAGCTAGAGATGGAAAATGTATCGATGAAATCGGAACATACAATCCAAACGTACAGCCAAGTGAAATCAAAATCAACGAAGAATTAGCAAAAAAATGGTTAGCTAATGGTGCTCAGCCAACAGAAACAGTTGCAAAACTTCTTAAAGTAGCAGGTATCGTTAAATAATAGATTATAATTAACGAACTTGATATAACGCTTTTGGAGGTTGATTATGAAAGAATTAGTTGAAGTTATCGCAAAAGCACTTGTTGACAATCCGGATGAGGTAGTTGTAACAGAGAAGAAAGATGGCAGAAATGTTAAAGTTGAACTTCATGTTGCACCTGCTGATATGGGTAAAGTTATCGGTAAACAAGGTCGTATTGCGAAAGCAATGCGTACAGTTGTTAAGGCAGCCTCTTTGGGAGACAAAACAAAGGTAGACGTTGATATAATTTAACAATGTAAAAGGTACTTCTTAGGGAGTACCTTTTTTGTAACAATTTGCTAACTATTCAGAGCCTGCTCTGAATAGTTATGAAAGAATGATAAGTTAGAGAAAGTCGAGAAATATATGGAAGAAAGATTTCAGGTAGGTGTTATTACATCAACACATGGTATTAAAGGAGAAGTAAAGGTTTTTCCAACAACAGACAATCCTAAGAGATTCAAGAAAAATATAGAACTCATTCTGGATACCGGAAAAGAAGAAATTCTTCTGACTGTAGAAAGTGTTAAATTCTTTAAACAATTTGTAATTATAAAGTTTAAAGGCATTGATAATATTAATGATATCGAAAAATATAAATCTAAATCTCTGTATGTGACCAGAGCAAATGCAGTAAGACTACGCAAAGATGAATATTTTGTTGCAGATCTTATTGGAATCGATGTGTGGGAAGATAACGGTGCAAAGCTGGGTGTCCTGAAAGATGTAATTGAAACAGGTGCTAATGATGTTTATGTGATTACTATGGAAGATGGAAAAGAACTGCTGCTTCCTGCAATTAAAGAATGTATTTTGAATGTGGATATTGAAAATCGTAAGATGGAAGTCCATGTAATGGAAGGATTAAGAGATTAATGAATTTTCATATACTTACTTTATTCCCTGAGATGGTAATGCAGGGATTAAATACCAGTATTATAGGGCGTGCTTGTGAAAAGGGGCTGTTGTCTATTAATACTGTAAATATCAGGGATTTCACTACAAATAAACATAAAAAAGTGGATGATTATCCTTATGGTGGCGGTGCAGGTATGCTAATGCAGGCACAACCGGTATATGATGCATATTTGCATGTTGTAGAAAATATGAGAACCAGACAGCGTCCAAGAGTTATTTATGTAACTCCCCAGGGGAAAGTTTTTAATCAGACTATGGCAAGAGAAATGGCTATGGAACATGATTTGATATTCCTGTGTGGACATTATGAAGGAATCGATGAGAGGGTATTGGAAGAAATTGTTACGGATTATGTTTCTATCGGGGACTATGTACTTACCGGTGGAGAATTACCGGCAATGGTCATGGTGGATTCTATTTCCAGAATGGTGCCTGGGGTGTTAAGTAATCAGGAATCCGGCGAAACAGAATCTTTTAGTGGAAATCTGTTGGAGTATCCACAATATTCCAGACCAGAAGTTTGGAATGGGAAAAAAGTTCCGGAGGTTTTACTTAGCGGTCACCATAAAAATATAGAGAAATGGCGTTTGGAACAGTCTATAGAACGTACCAGGAGCAGGCGTCCTGATATGTATGAAAAATACATGGAAGAACAAAGAAGGCTGGAAGAATTAAAACCTAAGAAAAAGAGAAATAAATATATTAGAGTAAATAGTAAAAAACAAGATGATATAAAAGAAGTGTAAAAAATGATAGTCCTAAAAATATTAAAATGAGAATAAGTACTTGATTTGTGTGGGAAATCATGCTATCATATTACAGTTGTTAAGAATCGATGGTCCTCTGTTGCGATAGGCATTAAGAACATCCGGAGAAAAGGAGAAAGACATGAACGAAATTATCAGAAGTATTGAAGCAGAACAGTTAAAAGCTGACGTGACAGAATTTGCAGTAGGTGATACTGTAAAAGTTTACGGTAAAATCAAAGAAGGAAACCGTGAAAGAATCCAGGTATTTGAAGGTATCGTATTAAAAAGACAGGGTGGAAGCAACAGAGAAACTTTCACAGTAAGAAAAATGTCTAACGGCGTTGGTGTAGAAAAAACTTGGCCATTACACTCTCCTAACGTAGAAAAAATCGAAGTTATCAGAAGAGGTAAAGTAAGAAGAGCTAAATTGAACTACTTAAGAGAAAGAGTAGGAAAACGTGCTAAAGTTAAAGAATTAGTAAGATAATTCGTAACCGTTTAAAGCCAAATGAATTAACAAGGGAACTGTGATGGGTGTAAACATTCATCACAGTTTTTTTGTTAATTCGTTGTAAGAAACGGCGTTGTCGTGATATACTAAGTAGCGTAAAAAACAAGGGAGATTAATTCTGCCGGGAACGGATTTTCAATAAAGACAGTAACGGATAGATAAAGGTGAAGAGTACAAATGAGGAGAAGAAGAGGATTAAACTTTGCCAGAAAGCGCAGAAATATGAGCGCATATGTTGTAAAGGAAATATTTAGTTGGCTGTTACATATTATGGTTGCTATATTGATGGCACTGATTTTGGTATTCTGCATAGGGATGCGTACCAGTGTTATTGGCGTTTCTATGGAAAAAACATTATATAGCGGGCAACAGGTTTTGGTAAATAGGTTTTCTTATTTGTTTTTTGGTCCTGATGAAGGAGATATTATTGTATTTACTCCCAATGGAAACAGGAATACACATTTTTACATAAAGAGAGTGGTGGCTGTACCGGGAGATTCCGTATGTATTAAAGATGGTAAGTTATATGTTAATAATACAATCGTGGATTATGGTTATGATAAAATAATGGACGCAGGGATTGCGGAAGATGCCTTCACATTAGAAGATGATGAATATTTTGTTATGGGAGATAACTGTAACAATAGTGAAGACAGCCGTTCAGGGAATATAGGACCGGTGTCCAGAGAGATGATAGAAGGAAGAGCATGGTTCGCATTGGGGAATGATATGTCATTTTCAGGTTTTATCAAATAGATTTTAATAATATATGTAAGATTAGATTGAGGAGAGGAAAAATATGAATTATCAGCGGTATCCGGGGCATATGACAAAAGCAAAACGTCAGATGCAGGAAGATATTAAATTAATAGATTTGTTAATAGAATTGGTAGATGCAAGAGTACCTTTAAGCAGCCGCAATCCTGATATTGATAAATTAGGAGCCAATAAGGGACGTATGGTATTGTTAAACAAATCAGATTTGGCAGATCCCAAAGGGAACCAGGCATGGATAGAGTATTTTAAAAGTCAGGGAATTACTGTTTTGGAAATTAATTCCAGAACCGGTAGTGGTATGAAGTCTATTCAGAATGCAGTAAACGAAGCCTGCCGTGAAAAAAGGGAACGTGATAAAAAGAGGGGCATTTTAAACCGTCCTATCCGTGCTATGGTAGTGGGAATTCCCAACGTAGGGAAGTCTACCTTTATTAATTCATATGCAGGAAAAGCATGCACCAAAACAGGAAACAAACCGGGAGTAACCAAAGGAAAACAGTGGATACGTCTGGGTAAAGGGTTGGAGCTATTAGATACACCTGGAATTTTATGGCCTAAGTTCGAAGATCAGGAAGTAGGAATGCGTCTTGCTTTTATCGGATCTATTAATGATGAAATTTTAATCGAAGATGAATTGGCAATGGATTTAATTAGATACCTTAAAGAAAGTTATCCTTTAGCGATAGAAAAACGATTCAATATAGAAGGAAATGAGGATCCTGTTGTAACATTAGAACAGATTGCTAAAGCGAGAGGATGCTATAAAAAAGGGCAGGAGATTGATTACACCAAAGCAGCATCTATTTTGATGGATGAATTCAGAGCGGGGAAATTAGGAAAAATGACATTAGAATATCCTAATACCTAGGATGAAATCCAATATATAATTAGAGTTTATAGAGGTTTATATAGAGGAATGAACACAAAATGAAGAGTATATTAAAAGAAATTTTAAGTACAAGTGTGTATTTGTTAGTGGTTTTGTTAATCACATATTTGATTGTCAATTTTGTGGGACAGCGGACTGAAGTAGTGGGAAGTTCTATGGAAAATACATTGAGTGATGGTGATAATCTGATTGTGGATAAAATCACCTATCGTTTTCGCGATCCCAAACGATATGACATTATTGTATTTCCGTTTCAATATGAAAAAAATACATTTTATATTAAACGTATTATAGGGTTGCCGGGCGAGACTGTTGAGATTGATTTGGATGGAGTTATTTACATCAACGGAAAAGAACTGACAGAGTACTACGGGAGAGAGATTATTGCAGACCCGGGTATTGCGAGGGATAAGATAACCTTAGGAGCAGATGAATACTTTGTTATGGGAGATAATCGTAATAATAGTACAGATAGCCGGAGTTCTATCGTGGGAAACATTCATAAAAAAGATATTTTAGGAAGGGCATGGCTTAGAATTTGGCCATTGCACGAATTCGAATTATTAACGGATGATTAAAAAGGAATAGAAATGGAAGAAAAGATAGGAAGTATCAAAGAGAAATTTGCCAATGCTAAAGTAGAACAGTTACCTTCGGTGATTGAAGAATATAAGTCGGATTTACGAGCAGGAGTTCAAAAAGAAATTGAAAAAGCATTGAAAAAATTAGAAGCTCTGGAAAAGGAAAAAGCCAGAACGGAATTGTTATGGAAATATGAAAGAGAATATGGTTCTTATTCTTATATTTGCGGAATTGATGAAGTAGGGAGAGGACCTTTGGCAGGACCGGTAGTTGCCGGAGCTGTTATATTGCCAAAAGATTGTGATATTTTATATATTAATGATTCCAAGAAGTTATCGGAGAAAAAAAGAGAAGAGTTGTACGATATTATCATGGAAAAGGCAGTAGCGGTTGGTTTGGGATATGCTACACCCGAAAGAATTGATGATATTAATATTTTGCAGGCGACTTATGAAGCTATGCGGGATGCTATCAAAAATATGGGAATAATGCCCGATATATTATTAAATGATGCAGTAACTATTCCGGGAGTAGATTGCAAACAGGTGCCGATAATAAAAGGGGATGCCAAGAGTATTTCTATTGGAGCAGCAAGTATTATTGCAAAGGTAACCAGAGATAGACTTATGGTGGATTATGATTTAATATATCCGGAATATGGATTTGCATCCAATAAAGGGTATGGAGCAAGTGCCCATATCGAAGCATTGAAGAAATATGGTCCGACTCCGATACATAGACGCAGTTTTATTAAAAACTTTTTATAAAGGCTATGTATCCCAAAGTACCATAGGGAAATGGCGGTAATATATGGCAATAGATTTATTAAATTCTTTTTTACAAAGAGGAAAAAATATTTCTTCTAACCAGAAGAGCAATGTTCCGAATACAACACAAACTACGCAGAGTTTATCGCAAAATCTACAGGTAATACGTGCTGTCAGAGCTTTGCAGGCAGGTCAGACTATACAGGGGGAGATTGTGTCTGTAAAAGGGGACGAGGTACAGCTTGCGATTATGAAAGATGTTCTAATTGATGCCAGGTTGGCACAAAGCATGAATTTGACACCGGGAATGACAATGCCTTTTCAGGTAAAAGCAAATACATCGCAAGGATTATCTCTGATTCCGTTATTTACTAATACAGCAGCAGATCCTAATGCCCTAAAAGCTTTGGATATGGCTCAGATACCTGTAAATGACAGGTCTTTGGCCATGGTACAAAGTATGATGGAAAAAGGAATGTCCATTGATAAGCAATCTGTGCAGGAAATGTATCGTGATATAACGGCATTTAAAGATGCTGTGGTACGAGATATTGTAAGTTTACATCAAATGCAAATCCCTGTGAGTGAAGACAATCTGACGCAGTTTTCTTTATACCGGAATAATCAACATTATCTAAAAGATGCATTTCAGACAATAGGAAATGCTATAGGAGAGCAGTTGGAAGGACTTGTAGAAGAGGGAAACCGGGAAAGTGCGATTAAACTTATAAAAGAACTTTCACAACTTTTTCAAAATAACGGAATCGAAGGCAGGATGCAGAATGTCTCAATCGGTGGCGAAGGCATTTTAACGGATGTCGTAACAGATTCCTACCATTCTTCACAGGTAATGAATGAAGATGCATTACAAGCCCAAAATCCGACCACTGTTTTTGCAGAGCAGATGATAGAGGAAAAAAGTGGTTTAGAGCAGGGGACAGAGAAGCCATTAGAATTATTACAAGAATCAGATGTTGAACATAAAGTTATAATTAGACAGGATAATCCGGAACAAATATCGGAAGAAGATAAAAGTATAAAAAAACATTCCGTAACAGAAAAGATACAACAAAATGCGCAAGGTATTTCTAAACAGCCGGAATGGGAGGATTTAATTAAGTCTGTTATAAAAGATAAGGATACAGGTAAGATTGTATCCATGTTTGAAAAAATATGGGATAAGGCAATTTCCAAGGAATGGTTTTTGGAACCGGAATCGGTGCTGGAAAAGAAAAATGTAAAAGAATTCTATGAGAAACTGACCAGCCAGCTAAAGCAACTGGAACA
This sequence comes from Lachnospiraceae bacterium, assembly GCA_017521195.1. GTDB lineage: Bacteria > Bacillota > Clostridia > Lachnospirales > Lachnospiraceae > SFDP01. The sequence continues at coordinate 1,640 of JAFXGP010000033.1, read as the reverse complement.
GATTTTTAAGGAAAACGGTATAGAAAAAAGTCCGGCTGCTAAGACTGTGCAGAATACAGTAGCTAATTTGGATTTTATGAACCAAATGAACCAGATTCATGCATATATTCAGTTACCGTTGAAAATGGCCAATCAGAATGCTCATGGAGAATTGTATATTTTTGCCAATAAAAGAAGTTTTAACAAACATGATGGAAAAGTTACAGCTTTATTGCATTTGGATATGGAACATTTAGGGAAGATGGATGTGTATGTGGCTTTGGAAAACCAGAAAGTAAATACGAATTTTTATTTGGAAAAAGAAGAATACCTGGATTTTCTGGAAAGCCATATGGATATGTTGACAGCCAGACTTAATAAAAGAGGTTACACATGTGATATAAAAGCTACATTGAGGAATGAGGATGCAGAACCGGTTATTGCAAGCATAGAAAAGCAACAGGGACAGCCTATGCTATTATCAATGCAGGCTTTTGATGTACGTGCATAAAGGGGAGGACAAATATGGGATATCCAAAAGATTCAAAACCTAAGCAGGCGATTGCTTTGGAATATGACCCGGCAGAGGATGCACCAAAAGTCGTAGCTTCAGGAAGAGGCTTGCTAGCCGAAAGAATCATAGAAAAGGCAAAAGAACATCATGTGCCTGTTCATCAGGACAGTAAGTTGGCGAATACATTATCCAGACTGGAAGTTGGGGAAATGATTCCACCGGAATTATATGAAGTGGTGGCAGAAATTCTGGTATTTGTAGATGCCATGGATAAAATTAAAAGTAAAATGTAAAAAATATGGAGAGAAGCTGGGAAGGATATGGAATGAATCGAAGAAATACCGGAACAGCATATGAACTAATCGCAGCCGATTATATTAAAAAATATGGAATTCATATCAGAGAGATGAATTATCGTATTTCCCAAGGTGAGATAGATATTATTGGCGAAGATAGAGAATGTATTATTTTTATAGAAGTAAAATATCGCAAAACCGCTTCTTATGGATATCCATGGGAAGCGGTTTCTGGCAGTAAGCAAAAGCAGATATGTAAGGTTGCAAGACAATATTGCTACAGTAAAAGAATAAAAAAGCAGATAAGATTTGATGTAATCAGTATTTGTGGAGAAGAAATCTTATGGTTTAAGAATGCTTTTGAATATATGGGACAGTATTAATGATATATAGGGATATAATTTAAAAAAATCTTAATAATTGTATTAGCTTTCTCTTAATTAAGTGGGTTTATTATTACAGTAGATAAAGAAAAATTAAGTAGAAAGGCATAGAATCATTTCAAACATAAAATGGGGGAAAAATAGATGTATAATATTTTAGTATGTGATGATGAACGTGAAATTGTAGATGCCATTGAAATTTATTTGATGCAGGAAGGATATCAGGTTTTTAAAGCTTATGATGGTGAAGAAGCTGTGAATCTATTAAAAAAACAAGATATTCATCTGTTGATTATGGATATTATGATGCCGAAACTGGATGGAATCAGGGCAACTATGAAAATTAGGGAGAATTACAGTATTCCCATTATTTTTTTATCAGCAAAGTCTCAAGATGCGGACAAGATTTTAGGATTAAATATAGGTGCGGATGATTATATTACAAAACCTTTTAATCCGTTGGAATTG
>JAFXGP010000006.1 GCA_017521195.1 Lachnospiraceae bacterium | reverse complement strand
GATCTTGGCTAACATTAAATCTGCAAAAAAAAGAATTTTAGTTAACAGAACAAAAGCTGAAAGAAATAAAGCAATCAGATCCGAAGTTAAAACAGCTATGAAAAAAGTATTCGCTGCTGTTGAAGCTAACGATAAAGAAGCTGCTCAGGCTGCATTATTAGTTGCAACTGCTACTATTGATAAAGCTTGTACAAAAGGTGTTTACCACAAAAACAATGCTTCTAGAAAAGTATCTCGTTTAGCATTAGCTGTAAATAAACTTGCTTAATTTTGAATAGCATTATATAAACATATGAACGACTCGTCCCGTCAGCGAGTCGTTTTTTTATGTAATAAGTAACCACAAAAATGCGCAAAGATTTTCATCGTCTTTGCGCATTCATTTTTATTATTCTATTTATCTTCGATGTCCTCCACCACCATGGCTATGACCTCCGGCTGATCTGTGGACTCCGCCACCGGAGCTCTGGGTTTCTATCTTACGGCGTGTCACTGTTTTGGTAATAAACACATCCTGTCTTTCCAAGATATTTGCTTTTCCACTTTTCACATAAGTTTTTGATTCCACTGTTTTCTTTCCTTTTTTGCCTCCTCTGTTAACCAAAAAGAAAATCAAACCTGCCACTAAACCTATGAGAACAGAAATTCCGCCACCCAACTCACTTCCCAGAGTAGATGTAGGATCCATATAATCTGCTACCAATTCCACCAGATATGTGTAAGCATATGCCGGATCATCTTCTACATAATCAAGCGCCATATCCAGAATAAACTCAACGTTATCTGTAGTAAGCCCTTCTATAGCTTTTCCTGAAGTACTTAACCAGGAATATACCCCGCCATCACTTTCACGATACCAGTTATCTACGAATATAATACCATCTCCATGTGGCTTATTGAAGCCGAACATATTCTCATCATAGAAATTATCTGCAAAAACCATGGTATATTCATAAGGTTCCACATAACCGATAATACTTTCATAAGATTTGGCATAATCTTCCAACGTTTCATCTAAAGTCACAACAACGATATCTATACCACAAAGTTGTTCCGCTTCTTTAATCTTCACCTTAAGTGCCTTTTCTTCTTCATCTGTCAGCTTATCTGCGTAATCAAACACTCTTTCCTTAGTAGTACACTGTGTATTATTTCTTACAAATTCTACTTTAGGACGATTATCTGTAATAATTTTACAAATGATTCCCACCACGAAAAATACTGTAAAAATAATGAGCGGGATTTTAAAAATCTGAACAAACTTTTTCATTTAAAACACCCCCAATATCCAGCAGACAGACTGCCATATCATTCCTGCCATAAATGCTACCGCTCCGGAATATATCCAGGCTTTTGATTTGTCCGTAGGTGTTTTTCCTATCACTTTACCGGTCTGTCCATTAACATGATATATGAATTCTTTTCCACGGAAATTGTATTTGTATACCCAGACAGGCATCAAGGCAAAATGAGCCTTGTTTTTTACAAGATCAATATTTTTATGTAGCGGTACACAAGTGGTATAACCTACAATACTATCATTTAACAACATTTCAGAATCCTGTTTTGCTCTTACCTGAGCCCGTTCTTCTTCCTCTGTGTCTGAAAAATTCACCATTTCTCCTTGGAATCCGGACATGAATTTTTCTTCAAAGTCAAGAAAAGCTTTGTATTCATATGGCTCCATCAAATCCATAATTTCGTTGTCCATTCTCTTGGATGCATCTACCGGAATTTTATTAAATTCAATATTCATTTTCCGGGTAACTCTATAATGAGAAGTTTCCGTAACTTCGTATTGTCCGCTTCTGAAAACTCTTACCTTGGTCGCTTTTCCTTCATAATCTACTTTGGACTGATAGTCATATAACCAAAACGGAACATAACTTCCTTCCAAACACTCCAATGTGGAATGACTTAAAAAGGAGTCCGGTGTCAAGATTCTTCGTCCAAATTCTTTATTCAAAATCTCTACTGCTTTTTCTTTGCTGATTTCAAAAGGCAGAATTAAATTCGGACGTTTTTCCCCTTCCACTCTGTCTTTTAAGATAATATAAGAACCACAATGACTGCATTTTAAGGCTGAAGTAAACTCCGTTATTCCATCCAATGGAGCTCCGCAATTAGTACAATTAGTCATATGTTCCGAATCCAGTCTCTCATGAGAATCTATGCTGTCACAATGAGGACACCACATGCCTTTTTTATCAGGATGATAAACTGAATTTCCGCCACAATTTTTACATTTGAAAATCATAACGTTCCCCCTCTTCTTATTACTTTCTTATAATCATTGTCTTTCCGTCAACGTTTCTTTTGTTTGCTTTTTGTGTTCTTTTTCACTGTTTCTTTTGTTTACATCTTCCCTAATCAATGTATACGCTGTTGAAAACAAAGGAATGAACATCAGCATTCCTACCACACCAAACATACTGCTTCCTAAAGCAACCGCTACCAACACCCAAAGAGACGGTAATCCAACAGAATTACCTACTACTTTCGGATAAATCAGATTTCCTTCCAGCTGCTGGATAATAAGAAACATAATTACAAACCACAATGCCTTAATAGGAGTATCTACCAATATAAAGAAGGCCCCTACAAAACAGCCGATAAAAGCCCCTACCAAGGGGATTAAAGCTGTAAAAGCAATCAATACTCCAATCATAAATGCATAAGGCATTCTGAAAATCGTCATTGCTACAACAAACAATGCCCCTAAAATCACCGCTTCCACACACTGACCGGTAAGAAACTTTGAAAAATTACGATATAACAGTTGAGAAACATATAAAATTCTTTCTCTCGTCTTTTCTTTACAATATGCACGGATAATTCTTTCCGCCTGATCTTTCAGTTTTTCCTTCTGACTTAAAACATAAATAGAAAAAATAAAAGAAATAATTCCGTTTACGATAGCACCAAACACACTTCCTGCCATGGTTACCGTGGAACTTACCAGACTTCCTACACCACTTCTTAGAAAATCTGCTACCTTTTCTATAATCCCGTTCCAATTAAAACTTTGAAGTTCCAGACTCTGCAAAAATGCCAGAGCCTCCGGATTATCTGCCAATACAATCTCAGCCTGCTTTACAACGTTGGTGAAGAATACCGGTATTTTCTGTGCCAACTGGTTTAAAGTTCTTCCTGTTTGGGGAATTACGGAAATTACTACAAAGGAAATAACCAAAGCAAAAAATAACAGAGATAATATAATTCCTATACTTCTTTTGCTTCCTCTCAGTTTCTCCGGTAATGCCTTCAGCCAGTTTTCCTCAATATATTTCATTGGAAGATTTAATACAAAAGCTATGGCAGCTCCTACGATAAATGGTTTTAACATTACAATAAAACTTTTTATAACCGCCAGCAAAGCTTCTGCATTCAATACGCCAAGACAAACTATTGCCGTAAATAGGATTAACAGCATAATCTCTTTATTACTTCTTTGTTTCTGATTCATAATATACGTATAATCCAATTATCTCAGATGGTAATTGGATTTTTCCTTTCTCCCAGAATGAACTGGGTATTTCATTCCATCTCTGATATAGTTTAAAAGGCACTGTGGATCTGTTTTTCATATGTTACAGCTTTGACTGTTTGGAG
>JAFXGP010000005.1 GCA_017521195.1 Lachnospiraceae bacterium | reverse complement strand
TGCAAGGGAAGAAGAACTTTCCAAACAGAAAGAAAAGATTGCAAAACTGAACGAAGAACGAGTACAGGAACTAGAACGAATCTCAGGTTTAACCTCCGAGCAAGCAAAAGAATACTTATTGAAAATTGTTGAAGATGAAGTAAAACATGAAACAGCCATTCTGATTAAAGAATTAGAAACCAGGGCTAAAGAAGAAGCGGACAAGAAAGCAAAAGAATATGTTGTTAATGCTATTCAGAGATGTGCAGCAGATCACGTATCTGAAACAACAATTTCTGTAGTTCAGCTTCCAAATGATGAAATGAAGGGAAGAATCATTGGTAGAGAGGGACGTAATATCAGAACTCTTGAAACATTAACCGGTGTGGATTTAATTATTGATGATACACCTGAAGCAGTAGTTCTTTCCGGTTTTGATCCGATTCGTAGAGAAGTAGCAAGAATTGCATTGGAAAAATTGATCGTAGATGGACGTATTCATCCGGCCAGAATTGAAGAAATGGTCGAAAAGGCTCAGCGAGAAGTTGAAGTTATGATCAAAGAAGAAGGTGAAGCTGCTATTTTAGAAGTAGGAGTACATGGAATCCATCCTGAACTTGTAAGATTACTTGGTAAAATGAAATTCAGAACAAGTTATGGTCAGAATGCACTGAAACATTCTATAGAAGTTGCTCAGTTGTCAGGTCTCTTGGCTGCAGAAATGGGCTTAGACGTGCGTGTGGCAAAACGAGCAGGTTTATTACATGATATTGGTAAATCCGTTGACCACGAAATGGAAGGATCTCATATCCAGTTGGGTTCAGATCTTTGTCGTAAATACAAAGAATCTGCAATTGTTATTAATGCAGTAGAATCCCATCATGGTGATAAAGAGCCTACATCTCTTATTTCATGCCTTGTACAGGCAGCTGATGCTATTTCAGCAGCTCGTCCGGGTGCGAGAAGAGAGACATTAGAAACATATACAAGCAGATTAAAACAATTAGAAGATATTACAAACAATTTCAAAGGTGTAGAAAAATCTTTTGCTATTCAAGCGGGTAGAGAGGTTCGTGTAATGGTAGTTCCAGAGCAGATTAACGATGCGGACATGATTTTATTGGCGCGTGATATTTCAAAACAGATTGAATCTGAATTAGAGTATCCGGGTCAGATTAAAATTAATGTTATTAGAGAAAGCCGTGTTGTTGATTACGCGAAATAATCGGAAACTTAATAGTTAAAGTTAAAAAGTTCGGAAAATTTATTTTTCCGGACTTTTTTTGTTGAACCCTAAAGGTGAGTATTTTATACTGATGATAGATTAAGTAGGATAAGCAGAAATAACTGCTTGTGATGATGGATTATTATTGTAGATAGGAAGGCAAAAAATGAAAATGGAAAAAATCGAACGTATAGAAAGAAAATTAATTGCGAAGGGAACTATAGTTGATTACTACCATGACACGGTACAAATACCCAATGGAAATATTGCAACATGGGATTTTATCGGGAATAAAGGTGCGGCAGCGGTGGTGCCGATTAGAGAAGATGGTAAAATTATTATGGTAAGACAATATCGTAATGCCATAGATAGAGAGACTATAGAGATTCCGGCAGGAGGTTTAAATACACCTGAAGAACCAACTATGGAAGCGGCAGCACGAGAATTGGAAGAAGAAACCGGATATAAAACGGAACAATTAGAGTTTTTGATTTCCATCAAAACTACAGTTGCTTTTTGTAACGAAAACATTGATATCTATGTGGCAAGAAATCTGCAACCCAGCAAACAAAATCTTGATGAAGATGAATGTATTAATGTAGAGACATATTCTGTGGATGAGCTTTGTGAGATGATTTATGCAGGTAAAATCGAAGATTCCAAGACTGTATCCGCAATCCTGGCATACAAAAATAAGTATCTGTAAGAAGTTGTTTTTAAGTAAACGTAAGTGGCATATATTTATAATAATATAGTCATGCGAGGCAACATTTTGAATAAAATTAGAGATAAGATTTCGCCGTTGTTTTTTATACTAATGACAACCGGATTGGGATTTGTTTTCGGAGTTATCAGTATAGCTTTTTGGAAAGGAAATTGGTTAATTTCGGATGGGATTTTAAATCAGGATTTTATTTATAAAATTGAAGAGATTAATGTTAACAAAAGAGCACTGTTTTTTCTTTGTTTAGAGAAAAGATTGGGTGCTTTTTTTCTGCTGTTTCTGTTGGCTTTTTCGTCAGTTAATGTTTGGGCTAATATCTTTTTTTTCTTTCTGAATGGTCTTTATATGGGAAGTATTATAGAATTAATGTCAATGCGTTATGGAATACAGGGGATTCTAATGTATATGTCGTTGGTTTTACCACATGGATTTTTTTATACAGTTGGATATTTGAAGCTTGGATGTTGGTGTTTGAAAATAGAGAAATCTATATATGAGGAACTAAGGAAAAAGGAAGCTAAAGTGCGTTATTTTAAAAATAAAGGTAGTCTGATTGCAGCATTAGCATGGGTTTTGTTAGGAGTTGTATTAGAAAGTTATGTTAATTTAAAAATTTTTAAAATATTTTTTTGATTGATAATAACTATATGTGGTGTTGATAAAAAGTTATGCTGTCGATATCTGGTATAATGATGAAAACGCCCGGAAAATAAGGAAGTTTGGGGCGAATTTAATCGTTGCTTTTATTGAAAAACCTGATTATAATGGGGATTACAACTTTCGTTTTTATGAGTGGGATGGATAAGATGGTTCGAAAATCAATAGAGACATATGTGGTATATTTGCGTGATGTGAAGAGAACATCACAGAATACCCTGATGTCGTATCAACGCGATTTGAATAAGATGTGCAAATTTTTTGAAGAAAATGGAATCAAAAAAGTGGTGCAAGTGAATGAAGAGATACTGAATTTCTATGTTTGTTATTTACAGGATAATAAATTGGCTAATGCAACAATTTCCAGAAATATTGCAGCGATTAAGGGCTGGTATTTGTATATGGTAAAAGAGGGCATGGTACAGGAAGATTTGGCAGCACAACTGAAAGCACCTAAAATCGAGAAAAAGACACCGGAAATTCTTCAAATGGACGAAGTTGTTAAATTATTGGAAGAACCGAAAGGGAAAAATCCTAAGGAAATTAGGGATAAGGCAATGTTAGAATTGCTTTATGCAACAGGAATCAGAGTTACAGAATTGATTACACTTACTACATCCCAGTTAAATATGCAGATGAATTACATTATTTGTAATGACGGCAATAAGGACAGAATTATTCCTTTTGGTTTGAAAGCAAGGGAAGCATTGCTGGATTATTTGGAATATTCCAGAAATGTTATGATTAATAATCCAAAATCTGACATATTATTTGTAAATTGTTCGGGTCAGTCCATGAGTCGACAGGGATTTTGGAAATTAATAAAATATTATGCATCAAAAGCTGGAATCACTGCAGATATTACGCCTCATACTTTGCGTCATTCTTTTGCGGCGCATTTGGTGGAAAATGGAGCGGATTTAAAGAGTGTTCAGGAGATGCTTGGTCATTCTGATATCTCAACGACTCAGATGTATGCCAAATTGAATCAAAATAAACTTAGGGATGTATACAGTAAGGCGCATCCAAGAGGATAAAATATGAAACCGGATAAGGGAAACCTTATGCCGGTTTTTTTGATGCTATCCATGGAGGATTAGTGTTTTGGCTGATATGATACTTTGAATTACTCTTTACGTAAAATAATGATACATAATAATGCAGATATAATTTCACTTAATAATAATCCCCACAGATAGCCGTTGATTCCATAAAGAGGTATGAAATACAAAATAAAAAACAGGCGGATTATAATGGAAAATATATTGATTATTAAAGATTCTTTGATTTTTTTTAGCCCGTTCAAAATACTTCCCAGGGTGCCGTGGAGATATAAGAAAGGACATAAAAAACTTAATTTTTGAATAAATGTACCGGCTAAAGAACTGTCAAATAAAAAAATACCGCAGAATTTTCCGAAAACATAGAAAAAACAGGTACATCCAAGGCCAAGAATTACACTGAAAAAGATTGCCTGATTTATGGTTGCATGTATACGTTTTGTATTATCTTGTGAAGAGGCTTCTGAAACTGTAGGTAAAAGAAGGACGCAGGCAGAGTTTACAAACGTTGACGGAAAAAGAAGCAGACTTAATGCCATGCCTGTTAATACACCATAAATGCCAAGAGATGTAGGAGCGGAATAGCCGAACTGTTGTAATTTGGCCGGAATGGAAATTGTTTCATAACTTTGCAATAAGTTTACAATAACCCGATTAAAAGTTAAGGGAACGGACAGGGTTAACAACTGATGCAAAATAGAAGGAAAAGAATCAGATGGTTTCTGATTCGGGAATGAGTGATAAGGTAAGTCTTTGCGGTGGGAAGTTTCATGCACAAGATAATAAAAAAAAGAAATTAATAAGGAGGCCAGTTCTCCCAATACCATACCAATGCAGGTTAGAGTGATGGTAGGTGTCTGATTATGTTGGGTAAAATAGTAATATAAGAAAAATACACTCCCAACTCTGATGATTTGTTCACTAATCTGAGTAAAGGCAGGAAGCTTTGTATTCTTTTTTCCATAATAATAACCGTTAAAACAGGAGTGCAGTGAAGCAAAGGGAAAGGAAAGAGAGCATATGCGCAGAAGAGGTGCGCATCGGGATTCTTTTAAAATATAAATGGAAATATTTTCAGCCTGTCCATAGATGATTATGCTGTATAATGAGGAAAGGCAAAAACTCAGAAAGCATCCTGTTATTAAAAATTTTTTTGCAAGAGTATCGTTTTTTATTCCCACACAGGATGCAGTGTATTTAGAGATGGCGGTTTGAGTACCGGCACAGGTAAGAGAGAATGCCAGCATCAGGATAGGAGAAGTAAGTTGAAAAATTCCCATGGCTTCTTCTCCAAATGCCTGAGAAATAAAAAGCCGGTAGAAAAAACCGATTCCCCGGCATAAAAGACCGGAGCAACTAAGTAATAATGTTCCTAAAATGAGTGGATTTTTTTTGAAATTAAGCAAGATAACCTCTTAAAAAAAGAGCTGTTTATTATTTGATTATATGAAAAGTGTTACATTGACAGAACAAAATATGCAGTGTTATGCTTTAAAATATTGAATGTATAGATAACGATATGAGTAGTGTTGAATATAACGAGGATTTATATCGGGAGATAATAAAAGTAGTGTAGGAGAAAACTAATGGCAAAAAAAGTAGTAGTAGGATTGTCGGGAGGAGTAGATTCCTCTGTAGCAGCATATTTGTTAAAAAAGAAGGGATATGATGTAATCGGCGTTACCATGCATATGTGGCAGCCGGAAGGAGATTTGACAGAACCTGTGTCGGTAGCAGATGCAAGAAAAGTTGCAGAAGCCTTGGATATCCCTTTTTATGTATGCGATTTTAAAGAAGTTTTTGAAGAAAAAGTTATGAATTATTTTGTGGATGAGTATTTACAGGGACGCACTCCAAATCCTTGTAACACTTGCAATCGATATGTAAAATGGGAGGCTTTGCTTGCCCGGGCTAAGGAATTAGGGGCTGATTATATTGCCACCGGTCATTATGCCAGAATTATACAGCTTCCTAACGGCAGATATTCCATCAAAACATCAGCAACCTCCAGCAAGGATCAGACATATGCATTGTATAATCTGACTCAGGAACAGCTTGCTCATACCTTGATGCCGGTAGGGGAATATACTAAGGATGAGATTCGTCAGATTGCTGCGGAAGCTAATATTCCTGTTGCTCAGAAAAAAGATAGTATGGAAATTTGTTTTATTCCGGACAATGATTATGCTTCTTTTATCGAAAAGAAAGCGGGAGAAAAAGTACCGGGACCGGGAAATTTTGTGACCACGGACGGAACTGTAATAGGACAGCATAAGGGAATAACCCACTATACCATCGGTCAACGTAAAGGATTAAATTTATCCATGGGACATCCTGTATTTGTAACTAAGATATGTGCAAGAACAGGGGATGTTGTTATTGGAAAAAACGAAGATGTATTTTCAAACACATTGATTTGTGACAAGGTAAATTTTATGGGAATGGAAAGTTTGGAGGAGCCAAGAAAAGTTATGGCAAAGATACGATATGCCCATAAAGGTGATATTTGTTTGCTGGAAAAAATGGATAACGACAGAATTAAGTGTACATTTGAAAATCCTGTCCGCGCAATTACTCCCGGTCAGGCAGTAGTATTTTACGAACAGGATTATGTGTTAGGTGGCGGAACAATTATAGAATAGAGTTATTTCCGTCAGAATATAACGTGTTACAAAGGTATAAAAGCAGGTTTTCTCTCTTGGAAAATAGTGTAGTATTTGAAACCACATTCTTCTAATACCATTTTGGCGCGGGAAAAATGATGCAGCAGATTTTCCGGTTTGTGGGCATCAGAACCTACCGTAATGATTTCACCGCCCAGTTCTTTATACCGTTTTAAAACAGCAGTACAAGGGTGAAGTTCTTTCAGACCGTATTTAATACCGCCGGTGTTTAGCTCAATACCTTTTCCTTTTTCGATAATTGTTTTTAAAATAGGATCGTAAATGTCCCGATATTTCTCATAGGAATATCGGGCATCTTTATTTGGACCATAACGCACAATATAGTCTAAATGTCCGTAAACATCGTAATCGGAAAAGTTTTGTACATTTTCCAGAATAGAGGAAAAATAAAGAGCATATACATCATCTTCTTTTTTACCTTCAAAAAAATCCGGATAATAAGGGTCACCGGAACCGCACAGGTGAGAAGAGGCAATAATAAAATCAAAAGGATTTTCCTGTACATATTTGTGTAAAGGCGGATAAATATGGTTTTGCAGACCTAATTCTACTCCCCATAAAAGATGAATTTCATTTTTATATTTTTCTTTTAAGGTAAGAAAGGATTTTCTGTATTCAGGTGTGTTCAGATCAAAGTTAAGAGTTTCCCCTTCTCTTACAGGATAATCTAAATCCAGATGTTCCGTAAAGCATAGATGTGTCATACCCAGGGAAATGGCTTTTTTTATCATATTCTCCGTTGGGGTATCACAGTCTCCTGAAAAATGAGAGTGAGTATGGTAGTCAGTTAAAATTGCCATAAGCATATGCTCCTTTGTATTTCTATTTGTTAATATATGGGGATACAAGAAATGAGTTCTTGTGTTTTTCTTTGTTGATATATAGGGATAACAATAAATGCGCAAGTGTTAACGATTTGGGCGAATATAAATATCACTATTTTAGTACCATTATAATCTATAATAAACGAAAAAAAGAAAAAAACAATAAAGACAACAAATAAATTAAAAAAAGAAAGATAATTGGCAATAAATTTATAAATATATCTTGAATTTTATACATAAATTTTGTACAATTAATGTGCTGATAAAATTTTGACAAGGGTGGATTACGTCCTGTCAAGAAAATATAAATTCATTTTTAGGAGGAATTAAAAATGGCAGTAAAAGTAGCAATTAATGGTTTTGGCCGTATCGGTCGTCTTGCATTCAGACAGATGTTTGATGCAGAAGGTTATGATGTAGTAGCAATCAACGACTTAACAAGTCCTGACATGCTCGCTCATTTATTAAAGTATGACACAGCTCAGGGTCCTTACAAATATGC
>JAFXGP010000032.1 GCA_017521195.1 Lachnospiraceae bacterium | reverse complement strand
ACGTGACCAGAAAGGGCTTTACAGTAAAGATAGTTCAGATCTTGCGGGTATACAGGTTGAGGTGGAAGAACCTAAATTTCCAGATATCATATTAGAAAATAATGGAGATAGAACTCCGGAAGAACAGGTTGCAGTTTTAAAGGCATTAACTGAAAAAAAGAAAGGAGAATAAGTTACATGAAAACAGGAGATTTTACACAGCTAGCAAAGGATTATATCCATCGATCAGGATATTCAGAAATTGTACTGGATGTACTTCGTAACCATATCCAAGCAATAAATGGCAGAATTGAACAGATAGCAGATGTGGGAGCAGGCACTGGAAAACTTACCGAAAATCTGAAAAATTTAGGATTAAAAGGATATGCTGTAGAACCAAATGATGCTATGCGTACAGAGGGAATTGCCCTGATTGGCTTGGAAGATGGATTTTGTTGGTCAAAAGGAACAGCAGAAGATACCGGTCTTGCAGATAATAGTGTTGATTGGGTATTAATGGGTTCATCTTTTCACTGGACAGATACCCCAGCTGCTTTAAAAGAATTTGCAAGAATCCTACGTCCTGGAGGTTTTTTTACTGCTATATGGAATCCTCGTAACATAGAAAGTAGTACTTTCCATATGGAAATTGAAAACAGAATAAAAGAAATGATTCCTGGGTTGAAACGAGTATCTTCCGGCTCTCGTACCAATATGGAACATATGGAAAAAAAATTATTATCCACTCCCTATTTTAAAGATTTGTTTTTGCTAGAGGGAAATCATGAAACGATTATGACAAAAGAAAGATACATGGGAGCTTGGAAGTCAGTAAATGATATCCATGTTCAAGCCGGTGATGTCCTTTTTGAACAGATTCTACAAATGATTGAACAAAAAATTGCCCATTTAGAAGAAGTTGTGGTTCCTTATACTTCCAGAGCTTTCACGGTTCGTTCTACAAAAAGTAGTATGTAGGCAGATAGCAAGAAAGAGAAAGGCCATCTTTTTCCCTGTATAGAAGATGGCCTTTTCATGTAGATTTATTTTTTGGTTTGGGCAATCCAGATGCGGGTTACATAAGGAACTGTAATGCTTGTTTGTTGTTTTGCTTCCACAACTTCTCTGATTTCTTTGATGATTTTATCAAAAAGCTCCGGTGATTGCCGATAAACCGTTCCATGGGATTTCCATCCCTCAATAAAATCTTCTACAAGAAGCTGATGATCAATTCTACCAGAAACAAACTGTACTGTTTGAAAAAGTCCTGATTCATCAATGATGGAAGCCTGATCTTCCCTACGAGTTCCATAAGCATAATTGGTGATTCTATTTTTAATAACTTCTTCAATCTGTTGCTGTAACGGATCTTCTAAATCACGGTGATTCCACATGCAGGCAAAATATCCGCCGGAAGAAAGAATACGGTTTGTTTCTTTTAAGGCTAATTGACGATCGCATACGTTAAAAGAAGATCCAAAAGTAACCAGCTTATACTCTCCTGATGGTAGTTTTGTATCTTCACCGATACCTTCGCTCCAAATGACATTTGGATACTTTTGAGTTCGTTTTATTCCATTGGCACGCATAGCATCATTTGGTTCCACTGCACTTACCTTTAAGTCATACTTTAATAACTCTAGGGTCAAATGTGCTGCACCTGCACCTATATCACACACTTTATCACCGGGTTTAACCTTGGTTAACTCTAGCATTTTTTGAATGGCATCAGGTGCGTACTCCGGACGCCGTAAATAAGCTTCTGCTAAATTTGTATAGTCCCATGCTGTTTTCATTGTTTTATTCTCCCTCTTTTTTGATAAATCTTTTTGTTTTTAAAATCATAAAAATATTACAAAGAGAAATCCTGTAAACCTCCTCCTTTCCATCAAATTGTATGACTATTTTTTATTGTCAAGATTTCTCTAAGTTCTTTTCTTTATTATAGATTTTTAAAACTGCAACCTGTTCTTCCGGAGTTCTATCTCCATTATTTTCTAATATGATATCTGGAAATTTAGGTTCTTCCACCTCAACCTGTATACCCGCAAGATCTGAACTATCTTTACTGTAAAGCCCTTTCTGGTCACGT
>JAFXGP010000031.1 GCA_017521195.1 Lachnospiraceae bacterium | reverse complement strand
GAACCGGTTTCTTCTGTGTCGACAGCAAAGATTCTACACCGGAAAATCTTGTATTTAACAGAATTGTATCTTTGAAGAGTTCTTTTAATCTTCCAAAGAAAAATTAATGTAGGAAAGTGGTAAAAATATGGCCGGCAGCAGTGCAGATAAATTATTTGATAAAAAATATACATGTCCCATATGTGAAAACAATTTTACAGCCAAAACTGTAAGAAGCGGCAAAACACGAATGATTCGTACGGATATGGATTTAAGAAATGTATATGAAGATATTGAACCATTAAAATATGATGTTATATTGTGTCCAAAATGCGGATATGCTGCGTTAGCCAGATTTTTCCCTAATGTTACTAACATTCAGCAAAAATATATAAGTGAAAAGATTACTCCTAATTTCAAGCCATTGCAGGATGATGGAGATGATTACACCTACGAACAGGCTTTGACCAGATATAAAATAGCCTTTGCTAATGCAGTTGTTAAAATGGCCAAATTCAGCGAAGGTGCATATTTGTCCTTGAAGACAGCCTGGATATATCGAAGCTATAAAGAATCATTAGACCGGGAAATGGCCGGATATGAAACAAAATATGAAAAGCTGGAAATATCAGAAAAAGAAAATCTCAGAAAAGCTTATGATTATTTTGTAAAAGCTGTACAGACAGAAGAATTTCCTATGTGTGGAATGGATGAGCCTACTGTAGATTATATTATTGCAGTATTGGCTATGGAATTTGGAGATTACTTTGATTCTTCGAAGTTATTGTCTAAACTGATTACTTCTTATTCTGCAAGCGGTCGTTTGAAAGATAGGGCCAGAGATGTAAAAGAAGAACTTGCAAGAAGAATGAAAGAAGCGGGAGTGGATTCAGAATAATATATAGCCTATGGAAATGGGTATAAAAAGGGATATACAGGATGAATGAATTAACAATTCCGGTAGATTTAAATTCAAAAATACATATATATGAACAGATATATACATATATTAGAAATGAAATTTTGGAGGGCAGACTGACACAGGGTGAGAGGCTGCCCTCTTCCCGTGCTTTGGCGGAACATTTGCAAATTTCCAGAAGTACTATTAATCTTGCTTATGAACAGTTGTTGGCAGAAGGCTATATAGAGGCAGTTGCCTGCAAGGGGTATTTTATCAGCAGGGTAGAGAAACCTTTACGACTGGAGAGAGTAAAAGAAGAAAGAAAAGATGATACAGAAGCGGAAACAGGATATCAGTATCACTTTACCCCCAATGGGATTGATATGAAAGAATTTCCTTACCGCACCTGGAGAAGGATTACCAAGGAAATATTGATTGATGACAGCAAGGAATTGTTTTCTTTGGGGATGCCGCAGGGGGATAAGGAACTTAGGGAAACTATTGCAAAATACTTATTTGCAGCCAGAGGTGTTGCATGTACCCCGGGACAAATAATTGTAGGAGCAGGAAATGACTATCTTTTAATATTATTACAACTGTTATTAAATAAAAATAGTGTAATTGCCTTTGAGAATCCTACTTACACCAAGGCATATCGTATTATGGAGTCGTTGGGATTCGATGTGCGCCTGATGGGAATGGATGAAAATGGAATACGGGTCAGTGAATTGGAACATAGTGGCGCCAATGTAGCTTATGTAATGCCTTCCCACCAATTTCCTACAGGAATTGTTACTTCTGTGGGAAGAAGAAATGAACTTTTGAAATGGGCAGCCCAGAAGGAAGACAGATATTTAATAGAAGACGATTATGACAGTGAATTCAGATACAGGGGGAAACCAATCCCTTCTCTGCAGGGAATGGACCATAATGGTAAAGTAATCTATATAGGAACGTTTTCCAAAGCCATAGCTCCTGCTATCCGTGTCAGTTACATGGTCTTGCCGGAAAAACTGATGAGTGAGTATGAGAAAAAAGGGTGTTTGGTTTCATCTACCGTATCCAGAATTGATCAGAAAATCCTAAACGAATTTATAAGATGCGGTGCTTTTGAACGTCATTTGAATCGCATGAGAAAAATATACAAAGGAAAGCATGATGTTTTATTGGAATCTCTCAAGGGATTTCGTAGTAAATTCAAAATTTTAGGTGATCATGCGGGAAGTCATATTTTGCCTCAGGCAAAGTATCAGGTGACGGAGCAATGGCTGAGCCGTAAAGCAGGGGAAAAAGGGATTAAAATTTATTGTCTTTCTGATTATGTGATTCAAGAAGAAAATACCTCCATGAGACCGGCAACTGTGATTATAGGATATGCCGGAATGGAAATTGAAGATATAGAAAAAGGAATTGCCGCCCTGAAGGCGGCATGGGAAATATAAATTATATTTGGATTTAATATTTATCTTAAATCTACGTAGTGACGACTGAATTTTAAAGAGGATAAATCAAGAGCATCCATATAATCCAGATGTTCTTCTTCTTCCAAGCCATCCTCTTCTGTGGAATCATCGTCAGTTTTTCTTACAGAATTGATAAAATAAACGATGCCGGCAATAAAAGCGCCAATGCCTGCAAGAACTAACAGCACTTTAAAAATTTTCTTGAACATAGGAAAACTCCTTTCTTGTATTGGATGTTTATATTTTAATATAATTTGGACAAAAAGTAAATTATATATCATAGTATTAGCTTAAATTGTGAGAAAAATGATTTGTGAGTTGTTGAACAGATAATAAAAATGTGATATCCTATCATAGACTGAAGAAGTCAATGAAACTAAAAGCTTATGGCAGACGAAGATGAATATAGAGGGTACCATGAACGAAAAATTTTTTGATCTCAAAAGAGAAAAACAGGACCGTATGATCAATGCAGGATTAAAGGTTTTTGCAAAAAACGGATACCGACATGCTACTACTGATGATATTGTAAAAGAAGCGGGAATCAGCAAAGGTCTTTTATTCCATTATTTCACCAATAAAGTAGGAGTATATGTGTTTCTTATGGATTACAGTGTACGTTTCCTATTGTTGGAGCTTTCCAGAAATGTGAAAAAGGATACCATAAGTTTCTTTGAGTTATGTAAACAAATGGAATATGGTAAACTTCAGGTATTAAAAAATTATCCTTACATGCAGGCCTTTTTGGATAAAGCGTTTGAGGAGATTTGTTTGGAAGCATTGGAAGAATGTGAAGAACAAAAAGAAGTTTATAAAAATAAGATAGAGGAATATTTTGCACAGGTTTCGGATTTTGAGTTTAAAAACGGAACAGATTTGGTGCAAATGAAGAACTTAATAGGTTATGTAATAAAAGGTATCACCGTGGAGAATATGAATCTGGATACCATGCAGCCGGAAAATATGTATCATCAGGTCTGTGAATATATAGATATGTTAGGGAGAAGTTATTAATGAGTTATAATAAAGCTTATTATCATAATGAAATTGAATTAGTGAGAGTAAACAGCACGGAATTGAAAAACAAGATTGAAAGAGCTTTCTTAAGAAACCGTATTTCTTATTTTATCCGTTGGGATAAAGTTACTGTCTGGCAAAGACTTTTTGGCAAAAAGAACAGCGAACAGTGTAAAATCTGTATTAACGATTGGGATAGGGAATTGGCATTGGAAATTCTTAAGAGTCTGGAAGCAGATATTGAAAAACAGGGTGAATTATTACATAAAAGAACAGAATCCACCCTGCAGGATACATATTTAAATAAGCAGAGATAATTATCTCTTTTTGTAAACAGGATCGGCGGGATAACTTCCTTTTAATTTCTGCATACCTCTTTGGAGAGCATCTTTGGAAGTCTTCCAATCTGCATCTTTGTTTTCGTAGTCGAATTTTTCGATTAACCAACTGATATCGTTATAAAGTCGTTCCATGTTTTGGGACATAAGAGTAAACAGCGGCGGAAAGAATTCTTTCTGCTGTTTTTCATTTAGTTTATTTTGGGCATGTTCACATAAATCACCGAAGTGAGTGAGGCAGAATCCTTTTCCGTGGAGGATTTTTTTCTTGAATTCTTCGTCTTTTTCATATAAATAGAGGAAAGTATCCAAATATCTGGGGTATTCCTGCCGGAAACGGTCACATATATAACAGTTGTTATTTATTTGGGAAGTCCAACGTCCAATGTTGTTTTTTCTCTTATCATCTGTTTTTTTCTTATCGAAAAATCCCATTTTCACAGGTGCATGTCCATGGAATTGTTTTTCCATTTCTTCCAAAATTTTTTTATAGTGGGTTTTTAAAATCCAGGCATTTCCCAGAGTGTTTCCATAATCAAACATTTTTTTGAAGTGAGTGCGGCAGAATCCGGATTTATCGGTTGCTTCACGCACATCACTTTCCATATAAGAAGAACCGCCACCCAGGACAAAATCTATCAGATGTTGTTCCAGATTGCGTTCCAAAAAACAAAAAGGACACTCATCATTGGCATTTACAGCATCATTTAAAGGGATGGTATATAATTTTTCTTTCATAAAACCTCCATGAAGGGAAAAATATTGGACTAACAGGATGGTATAATAATACTTCCGATTAATTGTATTATACTTGAAATTTTGCTATGATTGAAACAATAAATTTAAAATTTTTGAATGGATAAAATATAGAAACTTTTGTTTGGTAAAGGAAAGAACATTATGGCGTTGCAGTTTGTTTTGGGTGGTTCAGGAGCAGGAAAAAGCACCTATCTTTATGAAAAAATAATAGAAAGATCCATGCAGGAAGAAGATAAGAATTTTTTGATTCTTGTACCGGATCAATTTACCATGCAAACTCAGATGGAATTGGTGAACAGACACCCCAGAGGCGGTATTTTGAATATAGATGTGTTGTCTTTTTCCAGACTGGCTCACAGGATTATGCAGGAAACAGGGGGGGAGGACACTCCTATATTGGATGATATCGGCAAAAGTCTGGTTTTATGCAGGGTAGCAGAAGAATTGAAAGAGGAAGTTCCCGTACTAGGTGGGAATTTGAAAAAATTAGGATATATACATGAGGTGAAGTCTGCCATTTCTGAATTTATGCAGTACGGTGTAGATTGTGAAAAAATAGAAAAAATGCTGGAGTTTGCAAAGGTTCGGGGAGGCTTGTTTGCCAAACTTAAGGATTTGGGTGTTTTGTATCAGGGATTTGGACAATATATCCGTGATAAATATATTACTACAGAAGAAATTTATGACAGATTGGCCCAACAATTGGAAAAATCAGCTTTGATTCGTAACAGTATAGTTGTAATGGATGGATTTACCGGTTTTACACCGGTTCAAAACCGGGTCATTGAAAAATTATTAACACTTTCGGAAGAATTATATATGACAGTGACTTTGGATAAACAGGACCTGGAAATGGGTAAGGACTTGGAGCAACTGTTTTCCTTAAGTAAAAAGACCATAAAATCTATGGAAAAAATGGCGGAGGATAATCGGATTGAGGTAAAAACTTTGATATGGATAGAAGGTGGAAAAAATCGTTTTGTAGATAGTGCCGGGCTCTGTCATCTGGAGAAAAACCTGTTCCGTTATCCTTATTGTCAAATGGATGGTGAAGTAGAAGGAATCTGTATTCGTGAAGCAGAGACTATGGAGCAGGAAGTGAGGAATACTTGTCAGGAAATCAGAAAACTGACTAAACAGGGGTATTGCTATCGGGATATTGCTGTGATTACAGGGGATCTTGGAGCTTATGGAAGTCTTGTAGAAGAACTTTTTGAGGAATACGAAATTCCTATATTCATGGATCAGACGAGAAAAATCACATTAAATCCTTTTATAGAGTATATCCGCTCAGCGATTCAGATTCAGGTGAAAAATTTCTCCTATGAATCCATGTTTCATTATTTAAAAAGCGGAATGGTGGATATGGATAGAGAAGTAGTGGATAAACTGGAAAACTACTGTCTGGCATATGGGATAAAAGGTAAAAAGGCATGGGCTTCCCTCTTTTGCAGTTCCAAAGAAGAAGGAACAAAGGGAGCAGACTATCTTGAAAACCGGCGGATTTTGCTTGAAGAATTAAATAACGCGCGTGATAAAATAATAAACGAGTTGTTAGTATTAAAGAGCGGTAAACAAAAAGTAAGAGTACAGGCAGCACAATTATATGAATTCCTGACAAGGAACCAATGTCAGATGAAGTTAAAAGCTTATGAGGAGTATTTCAAGGAGATTGGTGACCGTGCAAAGGAAAAAGAATATGCCCGGATTTATAAACTGGTGATGGAATTATTGGAGCAGATTGTGGAACTTCTGGGTGATGAGAACATGAGCTGGGAGGAATTCGGTCAGATTCTGGATGCAGGTTTTGGGGAAATTCAAGTAGGAATTATTCCTCAGGGAATAGATATGGTGGTTGTGGGTGATATGGAAAGAACCCGCTTGAAACAAGTTAAGGCACTGTTTTTCTTGGGAATTAACGATGGTAAGATTCCGAAAACAAGTGGCGGCGGCATTATATCTGATTTGGACAGGGAATTTTTGGCAGAGGGTAATTTTGAACTGGCACCTACACCAAGACAACAGATGTTTATTCAAAAATTCTATTTGTATCTGAATGTGACAAAGCCATCCCATAAATTATATCTGTCTTATGCCAAGCTGAATGCAGAAGGGAAATCTATGAAACCTTCTTATTTTATTGATAATATTAAAAAGCTGTATCCTGCCTTGGAAGTGGAAAAGATAGGGGAATGCCAATGGGAACAGTTACTGACAAAATCAGAAGCAAGAACTTATAGTGCTAATTTATTATCAGGATATAAGCAGGGAAAGCTGGATGAAAGTCAGG
The DNA here is from genome assembly GCA_017521195.1 of Lachnospiraceae bacterium. Lineage (GTDB taxonomy): Bacteria > Bacillota > Clostridia > Lachnospirales > Lachnospiraceae > SFDP01. The sequence goes on along the minus strand of JAFXGP010000031.1, from coordinate 19,287 downwards.
AGTCCGTGCTTCTGGCATTGTTAAAGGTGCTGAAAGAAGAGGAAGCGGGAGATGATTGGGTAAATGATTTGTTAGACAGCAGTTTCTATTCTTATGAAAATACTGTCATCAGCAAAGAAGCAGCACGTATTTTGTATGGTTCTATCATGCACAGCAGTGTCAGCCGTCTGGAAAAAATGGCATCCTGCGCATATGCCCATTTTTTACAATATGGACTGGGTTTGAAGGAGAGAGAAGAATATTCCTTCGAAGCATTGGATATGGGAAATGTATTTCATAAAATTTTGGAAATATTTGCAGGAAAACTTGCACAAAAAAATTATACTTGGGTGGATTTCCCTTTGGATGAGGGCAGGGAAATTCTGAAAAATGCCCTGGAAAGTTATGCAATTACTTATGGAAATACCATACTTTATGCAACTGCAAGAAATGCTTATGCTTTAGATAAGATGGAGCGGATTTTGTGGAGAACTGTCAGAATTTTGCAGTATCAGTTGCAAAAAGGTAAATTTATGCCGAAAAATTATGAAATTTCTTTCTCGGCACTGGAAGATTTGGATTCTGTAAAGATAAGCCTGAGCGATAATGAGAAAATGTACCTTCAAGGACGTATTGACAGGATGGATACTTATGAAACAGAAGAAAAATTGTATGTAAAGGTTATGGATTATAAGTCCAAAGAGCAACAATTTCAGTTGGCAGCATTTTATCATGGGCTTCAATTACAACTGGTGGTGTATCTTAATGCGGCCATGGAGCTGTTGAAGAAGCAGAATCCGACGAAAAATGTTTTGCCCGGTGCCTTTGTATATTATCATGTTTCAGACCCGATGGTAGAGGGGCAGGAAGGTATGACGGAAGAAGAGATTGATGGTTTGATTAAAAAACAGCTTCGGGTAGCAGGAATTATCAACGAAACACCGGAGGTATTATCTGCCCTGGATAAATCTCATGAAGAAAAGTCTGATGTTATTCCGGTAGAATACAAAAAAGACGGAAGTTTAAGCAGCCGCTCCACTGTTATGAAGGAAGAGCAGATAGATATATTGTTAAAATATGCAAGACAAAAGGTTGAACATCTGGGGCAGGAAATTGCCGACGGTAATATTGCCATGGAACCTAAGGTGTTTAAGGGAAAAGATGCCTGTACTTTTTGTCAGTATAAAGATGTATGCAGTTTTGATTCCCGTTTGCAGGGATATGAAAAGAAAGAATTAAAGGATCTGCCTACAGAAGAATTATGGCAGGCAATCCGGATGAAAGTAGAAGAAAATCAGGAGGCATAACGTGCGATTTACACCTGAACAGCAAAAAGTAATTGATTTGAGAGAAAAAAATATATTGGTTTCAGCAGCCGCAGGAAGCGGAAAGACAGCGGTATTGGTGGAGAGAATTCTGAGACTGATTCTGGATGAGACAAAACCGGTGGACATTGACCGTCTTTTGATTGTTACATTCACCAATGCAGCTGCCGGTGAGATGCGGGAAAGAATCGGAGCAGCCATAGAAGAAAACCTTAGTAAACAACCGGGAAACCGGCATTTGCAAAGACAAGCCACTTTGTTGCATCGGGCATTGATTACTACCATTGACAGTTTTTGTCTTTTTGTTATCAAGAATAATTTCAATGAAATCGGATTAGATCCCGGATTTCGTGTAGCAGATAGCGGAGAAATCGAATTGTTAAAACAGGATATAATAAACGAGGTTTTCGAAGAGCTTTTGGAAGACGAAAAGGCAAAAGATGATTTTGCCAACCTGTTGGAGACAGTGGCATTCCGTGGAAAAGAGAAGATTTTAGAAGAAACGGTACTAAAAATATATAATTTTTCCCAAAGTTTTCCATGGCCACAGGAATGGCTCGTGGATAGATATAATGATTATCGGGTAAACGATACCATTGAAAATACTTCGTGGGGACATTTGTGGAAAGAAGATATGGAATGTCAGTTAATGCAGATGAAAAAACGGATTCAAGGTGCTATGTCCATTTGTAAAGAGCAGGATGGCCCTTATCCGTATTTGGCGGCATTGGAAGCAGATATGGAAATTTTGGATTATCTGGCATCCAAGGAATGGGAGGAACAGTATGAGAAAATGCATAATCTGTCCTTTGCCAGATTATCTGCAAAAAAAGATGCGTCTATTTCGGAGAACAAAAAAGAATGTGTAAAAAGAATCCGTGATGAAGTAAAAAAAGAATTGGCAGCATTGTGTAAAAAATATTATGGTTTTTCTAAGGAAACCATAATGAAACAGATGGAAGAGACTGCGGAAATAGAAAAGACATTAATTGATACAGTGTTACTGTTTGGGAAACGTTTCGAGGAAAAGAAGAGACAAAAGAATATTTTGGATTTTCAGGATATGGAACATCTGGCATTGAATATTCTCATTGATAGAAAAACAGACCCCGAAACCGGGGAAAAAACCTGGAAACCATCCAAAGTGGCCCAAGATTATAGCAACTATTTCCGGGAAATTATGATAGACGAATATCAGGATTCTAATCTGGTGCAGGAATATTTGTTACAAAGCATTTCCGGAGAATACCAAAAACGATATAACCGTTTTATGGTAGGGGATTTGAAGCAGAGTATATATAAATTCCGTCTCGCCAGACCGGAAATATTTCTGGAAAAGTATCACTCTTATTCAGAAGAAGATGATGCTTGGCAGTAGAGAGTGGATCTTCATAAGAATTTCCGAAGCAGAAGACAGGTGATTGATAGTGTAAACCATGTCTTTTACAGAATTATGGGAGAACAACTGGGGAAAATTGAATATACAGAAAAAGAAGCTCTTTACCCCGGAGCGGAGTACCCGGAAGGAGAGGATGACTACACCACAGAGCTGTTACTTCTGGAAAATGAAGGAGATGAAACAAAAAAAGCAGAAGCTGCCATGATAGCAGACAGAATTCATCAGTTGGTAGGGAAGTTCAAGGTTAAAGATAAGGAAACCGGAGAAATGAGAACAGCAAAATACGGAGATATCGTGGTGTTACTGCGTTCCAACAGCGGTTGGGATGAAGAATTTTGCCGTGTTTTTATGGAACAGGACATTCCTGCCTGTGTGACTTCAAAAACAGGATATTTTACTGCCAAAGAAGTACAGATTTTACTTTCTTTTTTAAAAACCATTGATAATCCGAAACAGGATATTCCGCTGTATGGTACTATGAAATCCCTGCTTGGAAGATTTAATGATGAAGAAATTGCCCATATGAAAAGTGCAGGAAAAGGAAACTTGTATGAGAATCTGAAAGCGGCGGCGGAAGAAGAATCAGGGGAAAAAGCCAAGGGATTTTTGGAAAAGCTGGAACGTTACCGCAATATGGTATATATCATGCCTATTCATAAGCTTCTTAGAGTTTATTTAAAAGAAACCGGGTATCTGCATTATTTTGCAGCCATGACCGGGGGTGAAAGCCGTGTGGCCAATGTGAAAATGTTGTTGGAAAAGGCGGAAAATTATGAAAAGACCTCTTATTTCGGACTGTTTCATTTTATCCGTTATATGGAACAATTACAGAAGTATGATATTGATGCCGGAGAGAGTGGAAGCGGAGATGAATCTGCAGATGCAGTCCGGATTATGAGTATTCATAAGAGTAAAGGTTTGGAATTTCCAATCTGTATTGTGGCGGGATTATCTAAAAAAATAAATCAGCAGGATGTAAATGCAGGGCTTATATGTGATATGGATATGGGAATCGGAATGGAATACCGCAATCCGAAAACCAGAGTAAGAAATACAGATCTTAGAAGAAATGTATTGGCAGAAAAGATGCGAATGGACAATCTGGGAGAAGAACTACGTATTTTATATGTTGCAATGACCCGTGCGAAAGAAAAACTAATAATGACCGGGGTAGTCAAAAACTATGAAGAACACATGTTATCTTATGAAGAATTTAAAAATCAAGAAGATTCGAAGATACCGCTTGCTGTTTTGAGCAGATGCAGCAGTTTTATGGACTTTATTCTGCCTACTACGGTCAGAGAATGTAAATCTATTCAGACCATATTATGGAATCCTTGGAGTCTGGCAGGAGAGAAACAAGCCGGAGAGGTGTTGAAACACATAAATCGTATTGAAATGGAAGAACGTTTGTGTCTTCCTATGGGGGTGCAGGAAAAGGCGAAGGCACAGGTACTTAGAAAAAATTTTACTATGGAGTATCAACATCAGGATTTACAGGGGCTGTATGCTAAGACTTCTGTTTCGGAATTAAAAATGAAAGCCATGGAAGAAAAGGATATTGTGGCATTTGAAATGTTTGAGGAACCGGAAGTGTCTGCTTATGTTCCAAACTTTATAGAAGAAAAAGGGGAAGTGACCGGTACTACCAGAGGAAATGCATATCATAGAATTATGGAACTTCTGGATTTTTCTTGTTGCGAAGATGTGGAAAAAGTTCTGATGTATATGGAAAGATTCGTGGAAGAGAAGCGGCTGGAGGCTAACTATCTTCCATTGATCCGAAAAGATAAATTGGAGAAGTTTTTAAAATCTGATTTGTGCAAAAGAATGAAAAAGGCAGAACAAAAACGGAAACTTTATCGGGAACAGCCATTTGTACTGGGACTTGCAGCCAATCGGATGGAGGAATCCTTCCCAGCCACGGAAAAAGTATTGATTCAGGGAATTATAGATGCTTATTTTGAAGAAGATGGTGAAATTGTACTGGTGGATTATAAAACCGATGCTATTAAGGAACCATTGGAATTGATAGAACGATATGGAATTCAGGTGGAATATTATCGGGAAGCTTTGGAAAAACTTACCGGAAGAAGGGTAAAAGAGTGCATTTTATACTCTTTCGCATTAAATAGTGCAATTTTAGTTTAAAAACAGGAATTGACAAGAGAGAAAAAAAGCAATAGGATAGTAGCATAAATAAAAATAGTTGCTAGGGGAGCGTTAGCTGAGAATCATCTTCGGATGAAGACCCTCATTACTTGAACCGGGTAATACCGGCGTAAGGAAGCCAAATAGTGAAAATATTTTGAGAAGATGTATAAGTGTATATCTTTTGAGAAATGTAACTAAGCTACTAAGCTTCCTCCCAAAACTAGCAAAATGGGAGGTTTTTTTATGTCAAAAGAAAAGAAATTTACAACCAAAAAATTAGTATTTGCAGCCATGGCCATTGCTCTTGCCACAGTTGTGGCAACGGGAATTAAACTACCGTCTCTGCCCAATGGAGGAAGTGTGACTTTATTTAGCATGCTTCTGGTGACTTTGGTAGGTTATTGGTACGGTCCGGTTATTGGAATTGTGGCAGCAGTTGCCTTTGGAATTCTGCAGTTTATTACGGGTCCTTATGTGGTCCATCCTATTCAGGTGATTATTGATTATCCTTTAGCCTTTGGTGCTTTAGGTTTTTCCGGATTCTTTTCCAATAAAAAGAACGGATTGTTAAAGGGCTATTTGGCAGGTGTCATAGGAAGGTTTTTCTTCGCATCTGTCTCAGGATTGATATTTTATACAGTATATGTGGATGCTTTTAGTGAAAATATGGTAGCGGTATGGGCCAGTCTTGTATATAATATGACTTATATTTTGCCGGAAGCTACAATAACGATTATCTTGATTTCTTTACCGGCGGTAAAAAATGCTCTATCTCAAATAAAAGATTTGGCGGTATAAAATTAAATGTAGAATTAACAAAAGTCACAAAAGCGGGTGTCATAATGAGTAGAATGTTGAAGAATAGCGGAAAAGTGAATATAAATGACAATGTTGTCATGGGACTTGTTATGCCATTAATCATATATTATGTAATTCATAATGCATGGGTGATTGGAGGATTATCCGCATTGGAATTGGCAGTAAACAGTGGTAAAATGCCGGCGTGGAATGAAGAAGTACTGTTTTATATTAAAACTTTTGTTAAAATGTCCGGAATGATAGTAGGGGGGGTGTCAGTTTATCCGTATTTTAAGCGGCAAAGAACTATGGAAATGAAAAAAAGCCTATCCCGGAAAGAGGGAGTGGCTCTTATTTTCATAGGCATGGTGTTGGCTTTGGGGTTAAATTATATTTTTTTATTAACAGGATTGCCCCAAAATAATGAACAATACCAACAAGTGGCCGAAGTGCAATTTGCTCTGCCGTTATGGTTGGCGTTCTTATTTTACGGAATTATTTCTCCTGTAGTTGAGGAGATGGTATTCCGTGGAATTGCCTGTAGCCGGCTGGAACAACATATGTCTCCGATGGTAGCCGTGGCAGGCTCTGCTCTTTTGTTCGGGGCTTTCCACGGAAATTTTATTCAAATGTTGTATGCAAGCATTATGGGAGTTGTACTGGCTTTGGTATATCGGAAATATAGAAATCTGACAGCTCCTGTTTTATTGCATGGCGCAGCTAATGTGGTTGTTTACTTTATTACTTATTTTTTCTGATGTTTTAATTCTAATTTAATCATGTCTATCATTTTGTCTTGATTCACCTGATTTAGTTTCTGGTAATAGTAGAGCACACGTTTTTCCTTTGGGGACAGGTGTTTGTATTTTACATATTGGGTGGGTTCTTTCATGTGTTCTATAAAAATACTCAATTCTTCCGCAGTGTCTATAGTGAATTGATTAGGAACAATATCTTTATATGTATTATTCGGAATAGTTAAACGGAGAATACTTTCAGCGGGAATATGATAAAGTCTTGCCAGTAAATATAAGGAATCAGCAGGCGGGGAGATACGTCCTGTCTCATAATGAGAATAAGTCTGATGGATGATATTTAATTGGGAAGCAACGTATTCTTGGGTGTATCCGTGGCTTTTTCTTAAATTGCGCAGGTGCTCACCTAATTCGTTTGTCTTCATAGAAATCTCCTGTTTTTCTTTCGTACTAAACTACATTTATAAGTATAAATATAACAGAGAAAGAAAAGTATATTTAAAAGATATAAAATATTGAAGAATATCTATTCTTGGTAGCAAATATCGGGAAGAGTATTTCTAGTTATAATAGCGAAACTTTCTGCCTTCAAAACTAGCCAGATGTTTATAACTCTGGTATAATACAAAATTAGAGAGTGTTATTCTGGTTATTACAAGAAAAGGAAAAAAGATTTATGAAGTATGATTATTTGATTGTAGGTGCAGGACTTTTTGGAGCTATTTTTGCTTATGAAGCAAAAAAACAGGGAAAACAGGTATTAGTAATAGATAAAAGAGAACATATCGGGGGTAACATTTATTCCAAAGAAGTGGAAGGAATTCAGGTTCATCAGTACGGAGCCCATATTTTTCATACTTCTAACAAAGATGTGTGGGATTATGTAAATCAGTTTGCTACTTTTAACAGATACACCAATTCTCCCGTGGCAAGATATAAAGATGAAGTATATAATATGCCATTTAATATGAATACTTTCCAGAGGATGTGGGGAGTGTTTACACCGGATGAAGCCAAAGCTAAAATAGCAGAACAGATTGCAGAGGCAGGAATTACAGAACCGAAAAATCTGGAAGAACAGGCGATTAGTCTGGTAGGCAGAGATATTTATGAAAAATTAGTGAAGGGATATACTGAAAAACAGTGGGGAAAGGAAGCTACACAGCTGCCGGCATTTATTATTAAAAGACTTCCTGTTCGTTTTGTGTATGACAATAACTATTTTAATGATACCTATCAGGGGATTCCGATAGGCGGATATACTCAGATTGTGGAGAAAATGTTGGAAGGTGTGGAGGTGCGCCTGAATACGGATTTCTTAGAAAATCGCGAAGAATTGGAACAGATTGCGGACAAAATTGTGTATACCGGTATGATTGATGAATACTATGGCTATTGTTTCGGTGAATTGGAATATCGTAGTCTGACATTCAGCACGGAAGTGTTGGATATGGAAAATTATCAGGGAAATGCAGTGGTAAATTATACGGAATATGAAGTTCCTTATACAAGAATTATTGAACACAAGCATTTTGAGTTCCAGTGTCAGAATGGTACCAATAATCCTAAAACCGTTATTACCAAAGAATATCCTAAGCTTTGGAAACATGGGGACGAGCCATATTACCCAATGAATGATGAAAAGAACAATTCTGTTTATGCCAAGTATCTGGAAAAATCACAACAGGAAGATAAGGTGATTTTCGGAGGACGCTTGGGTATGTACAAATATTTTGACATGCATCAGGTTGTGGAGGAAGCTTTGAAGTGTGTGAAGAAGGAACTGGAGAGCAAGTAAATGTATCAACGTAAATCAAATCTTCTGAATATCGTGATTACGATTTTAGATTGTATCTGTATTACAGTTAGTTTAATTTTAGCCAATTATTTCCGAAACGGAAAAGCTTTTGCCAGTGATAATGAAAGAATGGATTTTGGTCTGATGTTAGGAGGATGTTTGATAGCATTTTTGGCATGGAATATGTTTAAAAATATCTATAAAGACATGTTTCTGAGAGGACCGTTTTCGGAGTTGATTCATATTATCGGAAATAATATTATTATTTTTTCCGGTTCGGCAATGTTGCTTTATTTTATGAAGCGACTGGATGCTTATTCCCGATTGGCGTTTGTATATTTTATTGTAATGGACTGTGTGCTGATGTTTGTGCTTCATCTGATATGGAAGCGTGTGTTGCCGTCTTTGTATTGGAGAATGGGACTTGCAAGAAAAGTTCTGTTGATTGCAGATGGTGAAAATGCAGCCAAGCTGGTAAACGGTGTAAGGAATACCGGAGACTTTGGTGTAGATCTTGTGGGGATTGCACTGACGGATGATTCTTTTGATAGAAGTGTTAACGGAACCAGAGTTGTGACAAAGGCAAAGGATTTGGTTGAATTCTGTCAGAGTGCATCTTTGGATGATGTATATATAGCGGTAAAAGAAGCTCATAATCCGAAATTGTTAGAAGTAATGAATACTTTATCTGAAATGGGAATTATCATTCATTATCAAATGCCGATTCCGGAGCTAACAGGGGCTAAACAAAAGGTATTGTCCCAGTTGGGAGGTTCTTATCATGTAACTTATGCCAGCAGAATGGTACCGGGCGGACAACTTTTAATTAAGAGAGCGATGGATATTTGCGGGGCATTGGTAGGGTGTCTGGTATTGGTCGTGATTACGGTAATTTTTGGGCCGTTAATTAAACTGGAATCTCCGGGATCTGTTTTCTTTGCCCAAAAGAGAGTTGGAAAAAACGGACGTATTTTTAAAATGTATAAATTCCGTTCCATGTATGCAGATGCGGAAGAACGGAAAAAAGAACTGATGGCTCAGAATGAAATGAGCGGCTTTATGTTTAAGATGGAAAATGATCCGCGAATTACTAAGATTGGCGGATTTATGAGAAAAACAAGTTTGGATGAATTCCCACAGTTTATTAATATCTTAAAAGGAGATATGAGTCTTGTGGGTACCAGACCACCGACTTTGGACGAGTTTGCGCAGTATAGTCCATATCATAAGAAGAGATTAAGTTTCCGTCCGGGGTTGACAGGCATGTGGCAGGTAAGCGGACGAAGTGATATCACGGATTTTGAAGAAATCGTGCGTCTGGATGTGGAATATATTGAAGATTGGTCCGTGGGACTAGATATTAAAATTTTGTTGAAGACCGTATTGGCCGTATTTAAAGGCAGCGGGGCAAAATAAAGAGAAAATGCAAAAATAAGGGATGAAAGTGAGGCGTTGAGGGAAAATGCAAACTTATACAAATAGCCAGTTGCAACATTTGTTTTTACAGCAGTCTTGTTTGGATGCATGGAGTGAATATGAACGTCAGATTAAAAACCGCAGAGCCATTATCTGGGATTATGTGGTGCTGACAGCTTCCAACGAAGAACAGGCTAATATTTATAAAAGTGAAATTGAATACAGACTCCGTTTAAAACAGCTTCCGTCAAGAACCAAATATCTGGTACTTCCGGACCCGGATGGAAAGAGGGTAGGTTCCGGTGGGGCTACTTTGAATGTGTTAAAAGCTATTGCTGAAAGAGAGCAGAAGGATGATACGAATTTCTTTAAAGGACTTCGTGTGTTGGTAATCCATTCCGGCGGAGACAGCAAGAGAATTCCTCAGTATTCCACCTGCGGAAAATTATTTTCACCGGTACCAAGAGTGCTTCCAAACGGACAGGCATCTACCCTGTTTGATGAATTTATGGTAACCACCTCCATGATTCCGGGAAGAATGCAGGAAGGTATGTTGGTGATGTCCGGTGACGTATTGCTTTTATTCAATGCGCTTCAGATTGATACCCAGTTTAATGGTGCGGCAGCCATTTCTATCAAAGAAGACGTGGATACCGGTAAAAACCATGGAGTATTTCTGGGAGATGAAAAAGATAATGTTAAGAAGTTTCTTCATAAACAGACAGTAGAGACATTAACAGAACTTGGTGCCGTAAATCGTCAGCATCAGGTGGATTTGGATACCGGAGCTATTTTAATGGATAGCAGTATGCTTCAATCCCTGTATTCCCTTATCAGTACTGACAATAAAGTGGATGATGCCAAATTTGATGAATTCGTAAATGAAAAAGCAAGAATCAGTTTTTATGGGGATTTTTTATACCCATTGGCAGGCGATTCTACTTTGGAAGATTATAAAAAAGAAGCTCCGGAAGGAGATATGTGTGATGAACTTATCTCTTGTAGGGAAAAAATCTGGAATGTGTTGAAGGATTATCAGTTAAAATTAATCTGCCTTTCTCCGGCAGAATTTATCCATTTCGGAACTACCAGAGAACTTCGTAAACTGGTAACTGAGATTGTAGATGATTATACCTTCCTTGGTTGGGAACATGTGGTATGTGCTAACCGGAAACAGGAAGAGGGCACTTATGCTCTTCATAATGCTTTTGTGCAAAAAGATGTGAAAATCGGCAATGGTGCTTATGTGGAAAATGCTTATCTTGCAAAGGGTGTTGTGGTAGAAGAAATGGCAGTGGTTTCCGGTCTTCAGGTTCCGGAAAACTGTGTCCTTAGAAAAAATGCGGTTTATCATGGTCTGAAACTTCAGAATGGTAAATTTGTGGTTCGTGTCTATGGAGTGGATGACAATCCAAAGGGTATTTTGGAAAAAGACGATCCGTTTATCCATACCACACTTCAGGCATTTATGAATGCCTATGAATTAAAAACAGAAGATATCTGGGATGACAATGACCACTCCTTATGGAAGGCTAATATTTATCCGGAATGCGCTACTATTAAGGAGTGTATGGAATATGCAGAGTTGTTGATTCATATGACAACTGCGTCAGAAGTGGATTTTGCGAAAGTGGAAGCATGGAAGAAGTCTAAGAAAACCAGTCTTTATTCCAGTTTTAACAGTGCTGACGGAAGTGCCATTATTCCTTGGAGAGAGAATCTGGAAGATCAGATTCGTGTTTCAAAATATATGCAGGCAATGATGAGTCAGGTACCTGTGGAAGAAGCTTTGGAAGTGTTCGGCGGAAACATGCGTAAGACAGAACAAAAGCTTCTCTTGGAGAGAATTGAAACAGCAAGTTATTCTGAAAAGTTGAGAATCTACTATGGAATGGCACGCGCAGCGAAAAAGAACTGGGGAGAATTTGAAGAAACTGATGAAGAAAACTTTATGCAGGCTTGTTTCGGACAGATTCAGACAGAAATTTCCGCGCTGGTAGATAAAAAACTTGAAACCGGCAGTAAACATGTGATTAAAAAAGAAGAAGTAAATGTACAGCTTCCGGTTCATGTAAACTGGGGAGGCGGCTGGACAGATACACCGCCGCATTGTCAGGAACATGGAGGAGTAGTGTTAAATGCAGCTATTTCTCTGAAAGGAAACTTACCGATTCAGGTATCTATTCGTAAATTAGAAAATTATGTGATTGAATTTGAAAGTCAGGATATCGGAGCTTACGGATGTTTTGAACATATGAATGAAGTAAATGATTGCGGTAATCCATATGATAAATTTGCTCTTCATAAGGCTGCTTTAATTGCCTGCGGGGTTATCCGTAAGAATGACGAACGTAATCTTCAGGAAGTGTTGCAGGAATTAGGCGGCGGAATTTATCTCTCTACTCAGGTAATCAATGTACCGAAGGGATCAGGACTTGGAACCAGCAGTATTTTGGCAGGTGCCTGTGTTAAGGGCTTGTTTGAATTCTTCGGGGAAGAAGTAGAAGATGCAATTCTTTATGATGTGGTTCTTTCCATGGAACAGTTGATGAGTACCGGTGGCGGCTGGCAGGATCAGGTAGGCGGATTGACACCGGGAATCAAAATGGTAACTACAGAACCGGGAATTGACCAGGTGATTAATGTACAACCGGTAGTATTAAAAGAAGAAACTTTAAAAGAATTACAGGAAAGATTTGCTTTGATTTATACCGGCCAGAGACGTCTGGCAAGAAATCTGTTAAGAGATGTGGTTGGCGGTTATATCGGCAACCGAAAAGAATCTCTGGATGCCCTTCATAAAATGAAGTGGGTGGCAGTGTTGATGCAGTTTGAACTGGAACAAGGCAATATTGATGCGTTTGCCAAGTTATTGAATCAGCATTGGGAATTATCTATTCAGTTGGACAAAGGATCAACCAATACCTGTATTCAGCAGATTTTTATGGCATGTGAAGATTTAATCGACGGTAAATTTATTTCCGGAGCCGGCGGTGGCGGATTCCTTCAGGTGATTTTAAAGAAGGGCGTTACTAAGGCAGATTTGAGAGAACGTCTCTATGCTATTTTCCAGGATAGCGGTGTAGATGTCTGGGAATGTGAATTGCTATAAAATAAAAATCAAAAAAATAAGAAAAAGTGTTGACAAAGAAGATTCGTTGAAGTATTATATCAATGTTGCTGATGAGCAACGATATAAAATGTGCGTTTAGCTCAGCTGGATAGAGCGTTTGGCTACGGACCAAAAGGTCGGGAGTTCGAATCTTCTAACGCACGTATAAGAAAACCTCGTAAACGTGATGTTTGCGAGGTTTTTTGTTTATAAAAATTTATATATTTTTTATAAATCCTTTAGATACCTTTGATTGAAAGAGGATATATTTTATGATAAAGTATTAACAGCATAGTAGGGTGAACTATGATATGTATTAGCATAAATGCAAAAATGAATACTATAAGAAATGAGGGAAATACTATAATGAAAAAATTTATGGAAGAATTCAAAAAATTTATTGCCAGAGGAAATGTAATGGACATGGCAGTCGGTGTTATCATCGGTGGAGCATTTACTGCGATTGTTAATTCTTTGGTAAATGATGTGATGATGCCAATTTTATCTATTATCACCGGAGGACTTGATTTCTCCAGTCTTTGCATTGTACTTGGGGAGGGCGAAGGTGCAGCAACCTTAAATTACGGTGCCTTTATAGCGGCGATTATTAATTTCCTTTTAATTGCATTGGTAATCTTTTGGATGATTAAAGCAATTAATACATTTACTAAGAAAAAAGAAGAAAAACCGGCACCTGTAACAACAAAAGATTGTCCATACTGCAAATCCAAAATTGCATTGGAAGCAACCAGATGTCCGCAGTGTACTTCACAGTTAGAAAAATAGAATTCGCAGCGTTTTTGTGTGAAACAAAAACACAACGAAAGGAATTAATATTATATGTATAATGAAATATTAACCATCGGACCTGTTACTATACATGGGTATGGTTTGATGATTGGTTTGGGAGTCGTGGCGGCTTTGCTTTTGGGAGATTATCGTGCCAAAAAGTTTGGTTTGAACGGCGACCATATTTATGGAATGACATTTTCGGCTGTTATTTTAGGATTTTTAGCAGCCAGAATTCTGTTCATCATTACAGAGTGGGAAGGATTCCTTCAGAATCCCATGCAGTATTTAGCCGGAGCAGGATTTGTAGTGTATGGTGGAATTATCGGAGGAGCACTTACCATTTACGGCTTTTGTAAGATCAAAAAAATAGACATGTTGTCCTATTTGGATTTAATGATACCATCGGTGGCATTGGCTCAGGGATTCGGACGTATAGGTTGTTTCCTGGCAGGCTGTTGTTACGGAAAAGAAACCGACTCGTGGCTTGGAGTAGTATTTACCAATTCGGATTTTGCACCAAATGGTGTAAAGGTGCTTCCTACCCAGTTGTTTATGGCGGGAGGAGATATTCTCCTTATGGCAGTGTTGTTATGGTATGCGGCAAAGAGACCATTGAGAGGTCGTACTTCCGCTTTGTATCTTATTTTATACAGCATAGGAAGATTTGCCATTGAATTCTTAAGAAATGACGACAGAGGAACTGTGGGAATGTTGTCTACTTCCCAATTTATTGCTATTTTTACTTTTGTGGTTGGATTAGTTGGTTTCTTTGTGGTGGCACCGAAATTAAAGCAAAAAGGAAATGAAAATAGTGCAGAATAAAGAATCCTGGTGTAGCCGTACGGAAATTTTATTAGGTGCGGAAGGTGTAGAAAAATTAAAAAATGCTACTGTGGCCGTGTTTGGAATCGGCGGGGTCGGCGGTCATGCAGTGGAAGCATTGGCGAGAAGTGGAGTGGGCAATCTGGAATTGATTGACCACGATACTGTATCTCTCAGTAACATCAACCGACAAATGGTGGCACTTCATTCTACCATAGGACAATTCAAGGTAGATGTAATGAGAGACAGAATTTTGGATATTAATCCGGATGCTAATGTGATGGGGCATAAATGCTTTTACTTGCCGGAGACAGCCGGGCAGTTTGATTTTTCAAAATATGACTATGTGGTAGATTGCATTGATACCGTGACAGGAAAGTTGCAGTTAATTGAAGCTGCGAAAGCAGCAGGTGTTCCGGTTATCAGTAGTATGGGAGCCGGAAATAAATTGGATCCTACAAGATTTGAAGTGGCAGATATTTCTAAGACCAGTGTGTGCCCTTTGGCTAAGGTAATGAGGAGGGAACTGAAAAAGAGAAATATCAAAAATGTAAAAGTGGTGTACTCAAAAGAGGAACCTGTTGTAAGAGAAAGTGTTCCCGGCAGTTGTGCGTTTGTTCCTTCAGTTGCCGGATTGATTCTGGCATCAGAAGTAATTAAGGATTTGACTGTAGACAGACAGAAAGGTAAAGAATGACAAAACAGGAATTTTTAGATGGATTAAGAAGAAGTTTGGTATCCGGCTTGGAAACTTCTGAAGTAAATGAACATATTAACTATTATTCTCAGTATATTGATTCACAGATTAGAACGGGGATACCGGAAGAAGAAGTTATGGCTTCTTTGGGCGAACCCAGATTAATTGCCAAGACATTGCTTGGCATGGAGGATGTGGAAACAGTCACAGAAGAGTATGTGGAAGATGAAGGAGTGAAAGATACAAATTACCGTTATTTTAATTTTAATGGTAAAACCATAAAACTTCCGGGATGGTTGTTTACGATTTTGGTTTGTGTTATAAGTTTCTTTGTGTTGACATTTGTATTTGCACTTTTGACACGTTTGTTGCCATTCTTTTTTATGATTATGTTTGGGATTATGGTATATCGTTTTGTTAGAAATATTTTTCGATGAATATTTTATATAGAAAAGAGTCATACTACTCTTGTAACAAAAAAAGATGCAGATCAACTGCAAGAAGGAGTAGATTATGAACAAAAACAGTTACAACGAATCTAAAAATGAAACTAAAAATCAGGGATCAAATTCTACAAACAAATCCCAGAATCAGAGTAACAACTCTATGAACAATTCCGGTTCTAATGCAAACGGTAAAAACAGCAGTAATAAATCCGGAAGCAACTGCAAAGATTATTCTGAAAATAAATATTAAGAACTTTAAGGATAGGTTTTGACAGACCTATCCTTTTTCTGTAATATATGGATATGAGAAAATTTGAACTGATTGCACCGTGCCATTTTGGCTTGGAGGCAGTATTAAAGAAAGAAATTATTGATTTAGGATATGAAGTAAGCAAAGTAGAGGACGGTAGAGTAACCTTTCTTGGGGATGAGGAGGCCGTTTGCAGAGCGAATGTCTTTTTGCGTACAGCAGAAAGAGTTTTAATTAAGATTGGAAGCTTTTATGCCACTACTTTTGAAGAATTATTTGATAAGACAAAAGAATTGCCATGGGAAGAATTTATTCCTCAGGATGGTAAGTTCTGGGTTGCCAAAGCAGCCAGTGTAAAGAGTAAGTTGTTCAGCCCTTCCGATATTCAGTCTATTATGAAAAAAGCTATGGTAGAACGTTTGAAGAAGGTTTATGGAATTTCCTGGTTTGAAGAAACAGGAGCAAGTTATCCGTTGCGTGTGTTTTTAATGAAGGATGAAGTAACCATTGGCTTGGATACTACCGGAGATTCCTTACATAAAAGGGGATACCGTAAATTAACTGCCAAAGCACCTATTGCAGAGAATCTGGCAGCAGCATTGATTATGCTTACACCATGGAGAGGAGACCGGATTCTTGTGGACCCATTCTGCGGAAGCGGAACTTTTCCGATTGAAGCAGCTATGATGGCGGCTAACATGGCTCCGGGGATGAACCGAAGTTTTTTGGCAGAGGAATGGAAAAATCTGATTGCCAGAAAAGAATGGTATGATTGTATTGATGAAGCCAATGAAATGGTAGATTTGAAGGTGGAAACAGATATTCAAGGGTACGATATTGATCCTCATATGGTATCCATAGCAAGAGAAAATGCACGTTTGGCAGGCGTGGAGCATTTGATACACTTCCAGACACGAGGTGTGGAAGCTTTGAGCCATCCTAAAAAGTATGGTTTTGTAATTACTAATCCGCCTTATGGTGAAAGGTTGGAAGAAAAAGCTAATTTGAAACCTTTGTATGCCACTATAGGTGAAAGATTTAAGGCTCTTGACAGTTGGTCTCTGTATATGATTACAGCTTATGAAAACGCAGAAGCGGATATGGGAAGAAAAGCAGATAAAAATCGCAAAATATACAATGGTATGATGAAAACCAGATTTTTACAATTCCAAGGTCCCAAGCCGCCGAAGAGAGAGAATAAAAGATAATGGAAAAATTGTGGAAAGCAACAATTACGGCAGGTATAGCTCTGGGAGTGGTTTGTTTTGCTGTTATGATGATATATTCCCTTAACAAATCGGTAGTTATTACGGAGGAACAGGATCAGAAAGGTGATGCGAATCTGAAACCCTTTGTGGAGACTGTTTTGAAAGAAAAAGATGACTATGATTTCGTTGTTTTGGTGAATGCTGCTCATGGCGGTGACAATAAGGGAAATGTTGTAAATGAATTGCAGGAAAAGAAAATTACATTGGCAGTAAGCAAAGAATTAGAAAAATTAAGCATAAAGGAAGAAGTCGGTATTTTTTTAATTCGTCAGGAGGATACTGATATTTCTAATGAAAACCGTGCCGGAGTGATTGAAAAAATCAAACCTGATCTGGTGGTGGATTTGCATGTAAATGCTGATGCTACCAACGAGCGTACTCAGGGAACATCTGTGGTTTATAATGAGAATTTTTATCGGCCGGGAGTAACGAATGCCGAGTTGGCAGATATTATGGAACGGTGTCTTGTTACGGAGATTCAAGGAAAAGCTTTGGGGATTTTTGGTGATAGTCAAAATAAATATCCATTGCTTTCTATGGTTGAGGTTCCTGCGGTTAGTGTGGAAATGGGATATCTGACCAATAAGCAGGAAGCAGGTTTGCTTAGAAAAGGAAATTATCAGGAGAGGATTGCTTTGGGGATTTTCGAAGGAATTCAGGAAATAAGAGAAAAGTTGAGATAGAGATGATGGAAAGAAAAGTTATTTTTGCTACTTCTAATGAAGGGAAAATGAAAGAAGTACGTGCTATTTTAGAAGATCTTGGAATGGAAGTTTTGTCCATGAAAGAAGCCGGAATACACGTAGATGTGGTGGAAGACGGAACTACTTTTGAAGAAAATGCAGTAATCAAAGCTACAGAAATACAAAAAGTGTGCGGTGAGATTGTTTTGGCAGATGATTCCGGTTTGGAAGTGGATTATTTAAATAAGGAGCCGGGAATTTATTCTGCAAGATATATGGGAGAAGATACTTCCTATAAAATAAAAAATCAGAATATTATTGATCGTCTGGATGGTGTAGAAGATGAGAAGCGTACTGCGCGATTTGTATGTGCCATTGCGGCAGCTTTTCCTGACGGAACAGTAGAGGTGACAAGAGGAACTATAGAGGGGCGCATCGGATATGAAGAAAGTGGAGAAAACGGTTTTGGATATGACCCGATTTTTTATGTGCCTGAATATGGTTGTACCACAGCCCAGCTTAGTCCGGAACAGAAAAATGAAGTCAGCCACAGAGGAAAAGCACTTCGTAAAATGAAGGAAATTATGAAGTTGAAGAAGTACTAATTTCTGAACGCAAATAAAAAAGAATTTATAGTGAGGGAAACTACGTGAAAATTCTGATTGTCAGCGATACCCATGGAAGAAATGGAGGGTATCTGGATCTTTTAGAACAGAGTGAAAAGATGGATATGGTGATTCATTGCGGAGATGTGGAAGGCAGTGAATACTTAATTTCTGAATCTGCAGGATGCAGAACTGTGATTGTGCAGGGGAATAATGATTATTTTTCAGATCTCCCCAGAGAAGCGGTAGTGCAGCTTGGTAAATATAAGGCTTTAGTAACTCATGGACATCCTTATTATGTAAATATGGGATATGATCATTTGGTGCGGGAAGCAAAAAAGAGAAAGATGGATATGGTAATTTATGGTCATACCCATCGACCGGTTATTGCAAAAGAGAATGGAATCTGGGTATTAAATCCGGGCAGTCTTACATATCCGCGTCAGGAAGGCAGAAAATATACTTATATTATTATGGAAATAGATGAAGACGGAGAGATAGAATGTACTCTTCATCATTTAGATGAATAAAATCTAAAAAAATTGGAAATAATAGTCTATTGTACGATTTGAAAGTGTTGCAAACCCTGTAAAATAGAGGGTTTGTAGCATGTGGCAAAAAAAATATAAAAAAGTTAAAAAAAGTGTTGACAATGTTGATGAGATAATATATACTACGTTTTGTGCTGAGGCGGTGATGACAGCACAATAACAGAAAACGGGGTGTGGCTCAGCTTGGCTAGAGCGCCTGGTTTGGGACCAGGAGGTCGCAGGTTCGAATCCTGTCACCCCGACTTATCATGCGGGTGTAGTTCAATGGTAGAACACTAGCCTTCCAAGCTAGATACGTGGGTTCGATTCCCATCACCCGCTTTTAAATTGCCGAAAGGTGGTTTAAAAGCAAAATGTGTGTTCGTAGCTCAGCTGGATAGAGCAACGGCCTTCTAAGCCGTGGGTCGGGGGTTCGAATCCCTTCGAGCACATTTGAG
>JAFXGP010000001.1 GCA_017521195.1 Lachnospiraceae bacterium | reverse complement strand
CAACGGGGCAGGGAATTCTTGCTAATATAAAAAGAAAAGCAGATATTTTTTATTTTGACTTTGTAAAAAATAAGGAAGAAATGGAGGAATATACAAATTTACAAGAGGATCAGGAGATAGAATCCTTAGCAGTGAAGGAATTTTCTTCCTGGGAGACATTAAAGGAAGAAGAACAAGTGAATTTTAGAGTTCCGAAGTATATACCAAAGAATATGGAGTCTGGAAAGATTCAGTATTTAGAAATGACAGATAGTGGATTTGAGCTAAGCAGAAGCTATGAGAATGAGACGGCCTATATCAGGCTTCATATCAGTGCTTATGGAGAAGAAGGAAAAACAGGGATTTTATCACAGAATATTGAACATCAATTATATGAAAAAAGAATAGGAGATTATGTTGTAACTGCATATCAGGGAGAGGGGTATATTTTGGCATTTTTTGAAGAAGGACAAACTCTCTACACGGTGGAAACAAATTTAGAGGAGGAAGAATTAGAATATTTTATACAGAAAATGAATTAAAAAAAGTATTACAGAGGATGGCATTAAGATGAGAAACAAATATAAAATTAGAGAAAAATTACTATATTTAATATTAACTATATCAGTATTATATATAGTAACATCTTTTGGAATCAGTTTTACAGAGTTTCAATTTCGAGAATGGGTAAAAGCTATAGGAATCATTTGTATTGGATATTTGGTCCCCTTATTGGGTGGATCTTTTCTTTTTCAAAATGCAAATGAAAAAGAGAAGAAAGGAAAACAAAGAGGATTTATTTTCTATGTTATTATACTGTTATGCTTTTGCATGTGGGGAGGTTGTGTATTTCTATATTTAATATTTAACGTCAATGAAGAAAAACGTTTGACTAAATCATTGTTGATTGCTAATGAGGCAAGTTTTTTACAAGAAAATGTCTATATTTACTATGAACCAGTAGGATTTTTTTTGAAAAAGAATAGTGAAAGAACACAGGAAAAAGACCAAGAATATTTAGTAGAAAAATACGGAAAAGAAGTGGTGAAACAATATGAAGCACTGGATATTACCGTATATCTTGAGGGGATGACCCTTCAGGATAATTTCGCAGATGAAGTATTTCGTATGTATGTATTACAGGCACTAAAAAATTTGCAAATAGAGCGCAATTACTATATTAAAGATTGGGATTTTTTAGGAACGAAGGATTTATTTCTTGAATTGGAAGGATATGAGGACATTGAAAACTTAGCAAACGATATATCTGATATTTATATATATATTGATGGAAAAACAGATTTTTTTAAAAATAATAAAAGTGTACTCTATTTTTATTCGGGAGATGAAGAAGAGAGAATTACGGGGTATCTTCCATATGGAAATTTAGGTCCATATGAAAAGTTGTCTAATAATTATTATAAAGATTCTGTAAATATAGAAGTTTTATTACAGGAAAAATATATGGTTGAAATAGCAAGATTACAGGAACGAGTAGCTTATGAAGGAGAGATCAATCAGATAGTGGCGAATTTACAAGAACAGACCAAGGAAGCTGATAAAAGTACGGAAGAATTATTAAAAGAAGAAATAGAAGAGACAAAACAGACCAGTGATATTTGGGAAGTAGAAGAAGAGAAGGAAGAAGTTATCCTATCAGAAGGTTTTTTTCAGGAAAAAGCAGCAAGAAGAATTTTCGAGGAATATTTGGAGAAAGAAGGCTTTGCTTTTGAGATAAGATATAATGCAAAAGGTTTTTTCTACATAGATTTGGAATATCGACCGGCAGGAGAGCCACAGGATAAGAGTCAGACAGGATTTTACGGATATAAACTTTTATATGACAGACCTTCTAAAAATGGAAAATGTGAGATTTTTGTCTTACAAAGAAGCCATTATACAGAAGAGGGTATAGAGGAAAGTGCGGTAATCGTGGATATGTATGCAGTGGAAACTACAACCGGTCAGGTAGTAGCAGGTAACAAACAGAATTGGGGAGACCCGGGGACGGAAGAATACCGACAAATTACAGGAGAGTAAATTTAAGGAAAAGACTTGAAATGAGGAGTAAGGATGGGGGAAAAATAATTTAAAAATCTATATCTATTTAAAAAGTAATCAATCGGATTGCATAGGAGTTCTTACTTCCAAGCTAAGGTTATTTTTAAGCAAATAGAAATCTATGAGATTCTAACAAAAAGGAGAAGAGGAATGAAACTAAAGGTTGTAGTTTGTCATGTGTTGCGTTATTCTCCTTTCTTTACTACTCTGAAAGATCTTATTTTATCCGGGAAAATAGGGGAAACACAGAACGTTCATCCATGATGCTGTTACAAAAGAGCTGTCATGATTTAGATATTTTACAGTGGCTGATTGGAAAAAAATGTATTAAAGTACAGTCTTTTGGAATGGTCATGGTGGCGGTGATGAAGGAATTATCCTTTCTTGGTATGAATATTTAACAGGAGTATATATAGGGGTATCTATTTCTGATATTTCTACTTCTGTAGATAACCATCTTACAGTATTTGCCGCAGAGAAATCCAGAAAAGAGAATATGGTAATAGATGTAGAGTATTATAAAAAATCTTTGCATTTTTTATAATCAATTTTCATTGGATAAGGCTGCCGCAATTCTACCAATTAAAGTCAGTAGAATCGCGGTGGCCTTATTTCAAAAAGACTTTGAATCCACCACATCTAAAATCATCATACAGAATAATGGAATACCCCTCTTTTCGATGATATTCTCAGTGTAAGGCTGAGGATACTTTGGAAGAAGAGTAGTTTATCTCTTAAAAAGATTAATTATGGTGTCTTGTTCCATGTTAGAAAGTAAAGTATTATTATTCGTTAGGAAAGTATCAGATTCAGAGCAGTTAAAAAGAGCAGATATAACCAAAAGCTAAATCTGCTCTGAATGTGATTCTTTCCAATTGTACCAAGTCGTGGAAGCTTTAGCGAAAAACTATGGGGATTGTATTCTACCCTGGAAGCTAAAAAGCGGAAAATATTAGGAAAAATCCTCCCAAAATGAGACGATGTTCATCTGTCTGTAAGATTTTAGGTATGCCTCGCAGACCTTCCTGAGGGAGGCCTGAAAAAACAGTATAAAAACCTTTATATTAAGCGGAAGAAGCATAACTCCTTCCCAGTAGTTTCATGGCCGCATGTCCGCATTCCCGACAGATGCAGATATCAAATTTCCAGACGGCTTTCAAAAGTTCAGCCATGGACATACCTGCGTAGTGCTGCCGGAATTTCTGGTATCCCTGAAGCTTAAAGATTAATTTTAAGTTCCTTGACTTCATGCGGTTATTTAGGAAACCATAGTAGCGGATTTTTTGAAAACCTGAAGGGAGCATGTGCATCAAATACCTTCTTATAAATTCTGTGTTCTGCAGGGTAATGCTCCTGCGGGGTTCTCCGGCTGATTTTCCCCGGGCAGAAAAAGTTGTGGCGTGTTCATCAACTGAGATGATGCGACTGTTGGAAACCGCAATCCTGTGGGTATATTTTCCAAGATACTCAATGGCATTGCCAAAGCCATTAAAGGTTTCCTTGATATAGGGACACCAGTCTTTTTTGTAAAGTGAATTACAGAAAGTCTGCCATTGGGAAGAATCCTGCAAAGGGGAACAGGCTTCTGAAAAATACAGGGAATCCTGTGCATGCAGCTTTTTCAGGCAGGCCATATATTTCCCTTTAACTTTATCCTGGAGGATAAATACGGGGATAAAAAATTTACCCTTGGATTTCCGAAGTTTGGAATCCGCAGTAATACCACCGCCGGAAACAATGCAGTGCATATGGACATGGTAATCCAGTTCCTGGTTCCAGGTATGCAGAACCTGAATGATACCGGGTGTTGCCCCGAGCCACTTCTTATTAGAAGATAACTCCAGGAGTGTTTCGGCACAGCATCTGTGCAGAAGGCTGTACAAAAGAGTCTGGTTGCAGTAAATCAGATGATTTAATTCTTGAGGCAGGGTAAAGACTACATGATAATAAGGAGCATCTATTACCTCTGCCCTGCGTCTGTCTACCCAGATTTCTTTGGAAACAGCCTGGCAGTTAGGACAGTTGCGGTTACGGCAGGAATTGTTGTGAGAAGAAATATGGCCACAGTCATCACAGCGGCTGAAGTATGGTAAAGAAACGGAGCTGTGAAATAACACAGTTAACGGTACGGTCAGAAAGATCCCGGGTGTTTTGGATCCAGCGGATATAGTCACGGAGTTCATCCCAGGAGACATCTTCAGGCGACTTGTGAAGAATCTTGGTAAGATAATCCAGGTAAGCTTTGATATAAGTAGAGTAACCCTGAAGGGTATGGTCGGTAAGACCGCGAAGAGAGATCATCTCTCTGAAAGAATTTAAATATTTGTCCATAATAAAAATCTCCTTTGAAATGTAATAAAAAACAATGGTTACACTTCAAAAAAGGTGGTGGACGGATAAAAAAGCAAGATATGTAGTTGTTGAGTTTAAAAAACCGTGATAACATAAGCATAGCAGTTTTTGTATGTTTAAAGTTGTGATAGGGGTATCTCAACAATACAACATATATTCAAATACTGCTATTTTTTTGTAGAAGTGGTAGTTTTTACGTACCTAGGGCTAGCCGTTGCGCCAGCGACTTGGTACAATTTAAAATAAAACAGAAAAAAGAGAGGAATTATAGTAAGGCTATCATAAAAAAGATTACGAGAGAAGAATATTTTTACAGTAAAGGATAAATTATTATGAATCAAAAAATGATTGGTAACCTCATTAATTATGAGAGAACGAAAAAGAAAATCAGTATGCAGAAGCTGTGTGATGGCGTATGCTCTTTTTCAACATTAAAGAGAGCAGAGAGCGGGGAACGATTGCCGGATTACTTTATTTTGGAGAGAATCATAGAAAGACTTGGGAAGTCTGTAAATAAGCTGGAATTTTTACAGGATCAGGAAGCCTATGAAATATGCTATCTTCGAATGGTAATTGAGGAATATTTGGAGGAAGAAGAGTATGAGGAGGCAGAAAGAGCATTAATCTACTACGAAGAGCAAACAGGATTAAAGTCAGAGCTGCATCAACAGTATAGTCTAAAAATACAGGCGATTATAGCTTCCCAAAGAGACGAAAACCATATTTCGGCCAGGGAGCTTTTTGAAAAAGCACTGAAGAAGACAGTAAATCATTTCTCTATTGATAATCTGGATGACTGCATCATGGGAGAAGAAGAAATACTTCTTATGCTTTTATACCTTCAGGAAAGAATGGAGAAGGAGGATGTATCGGTTTATCATGATGGGAAAAAAGCTTTTTCATACATAGAGCAATACTGTCAGGATGAAGAGGTAAGAGTTAATGTATACAGTAAGGCAGCCTGGCTTTTGTCAAGCTTAATGATCAGGCTGGGAAATCGGGAGGAAGCATTGTGGTATACTTTGCAGGGAGAGAAGCTTCTTACGGATAATGGACTGCTGCTTCATCTGCCGCAGTTTTTAGATCGTATTCTACTATTGGAGGAGAAAGAGGAATCTTATCTTCAGTGGAAAAAGCAAAGAGATGCCTTAAAACAACTTTATGAAGAGTATGGACAACGTTGGGAAAAGGAGAGAATCCTGTTGTGGAAAGTCTATCGTCAGCAGGAAAACTATCTGTTGTCAGAGCTCTTTAGCCGGGAAAGGAAGCTTCTGAAAAAATCGCAGGAGAAGCTGGCAGATGCTCTGGATATAGACCAAAAAACTATATCCAGAATTGAAAGTGGAAAATATAAGCCCAAAGCGGGAACATTTCAAAAATTGAGGGAATATCTGGATATAGACAGAGATTTATGTACAACCAGAATAGTAACGGATGATTTCCGGTTATTGGAAATGGAAAGAGAGATAGCCAGACTGGGGCACTATCGAAGAGATGAGGAGGCAAAACAATTATATGAACAACTAAAGAAAAAACTGCCCTTAGAATGGAGAGAAAATCAGCAATATATTAAATGTATGGACACAATTTTCAAGAGAGAATCGGGGGAAATTAGTACTAAAATAGCCATAGAGGAAGCTTGGACTGCATTTCAAATTACCAGAGGAGAGATTGATTCAAAGAAGATACAAGAGGTTATACTTACCAGAAGTGAAGTAACTATTATTAATTATATTGCGATTTGCTATAAGTTAATAGGGGAAGTGGATATGGCCATAGATTTATTAGAAAGAGTTATTGAAGGTTTTGAAAAAAGCAAAAATAATTTACGGTATCATTTTACATCATTATCTCTAATATACCTTAATCTTTGCAGGTGTTTTGAAAAAAGAGAAAAGTATATAGAGGCAATTGACATATGCAATAAATCAATCGATTTTAGCATACATTGTCAAAAAGGATTGAGTATAGGATATATGCTTAGCAAAAAAATTTATGATAAGGATGAAATAGATGGTGATAGAAAAGAAAGTAGAAATAGATATCTACAGGCTTATTATTTGATGAAGCTAATGAACCAGGCTGAAGAAATGCTAAATCTGCAGAATGCATACCAAAAATGGTATGGTGAGACTATAAACTAAATAGAATTAAAAAAATATATATTTTTCAAGAGTATTTTCATCATATACATATAATTCTTGAATAAATAATGAATAATCATCTGTAATATAAACTCTGTGTATATAATTAGGTTTATAATTATAGAAAATATTATTTTTATAAGAAAGTAATATAAAAAGTAGTAGTGTAATTATTTTGAATTTTTTCATTAGTAATTCCTCCAATTTAAAGTAAATTATAAGAAATTTAGTAAAAAAAACTTATACCATAATCAGAATTAAATATATTCCGGTTTTGGTATAAGTTTTTGTTTTTATATTTGTTATTATCTTCATACGAATCAATAAAAGCCAAAATATATATAATAGTGGCATAGTAAAGAAGGCATTTTATTGAGGGAGATATTTTTATAGATATAGATATCTGCACAATACAATATGACAGGAGAATGCACTATGGTGAGTATTCCGATGTAAAAGTGCATACTTTTCGGAAATTCAGAGCACCCTTTTCCGGAAAAGCAGTGCATACCTTTCCGGAGTAGAGTGCAGTTGTTGTCTAATTAGTATTCAGATGGAATTTCTATTCCGTGCTCTGTCAGAAGTGCCTGTAACTGGTCAATATACTCTCGCAGATGCTGGATTTCTATCCAATTACCATGGCAAAGTTCACTGGCTTCTTCTAATTCGTGGCGGGTTAATTGATAATCCATCCACTGAATGCATTTATGATTTTTACTAAAAGCACAATAATTAGTCATTGGCAGCTCCTTTCTGGGAAGCTTTGATGCCATGACGCTCCCTCATAGATACACGGCCGTCTATCATTACCTCATAGGAGTTATGAATAATCCGGTCAATGATTGCTTCGCAGATGGTGGCATCACATTCACTGCCGATGCGGCTGTACCACCCTTTTGGTTCAAACTGTGTACAGAAGATTACGGATCCTTTTACACTCCGGGCCTCGATAATTTCGAGAAGTTCCCTTGTCTGCTCGGTAGAAACTGGACTCAACAGGAATTCATCCAGAATAAGAAGGTCAATCTTCTGGTAAGATTTAATTACTTTTTTTAGTGTGCCGCTACCATGTGCAACAGCAAGTTCATTTAATAAATCAGGTAGGCGAACATAACGCACTTTGATAAAATTTCTGCAGGCTGCGATGCCAAGTGCACAAGCAATATATGTTTTCCCATTTCCTGACGCACCTTTCAGTATGATATGATGATCGTCTGAAATATACCGGCAGGTGGAGAATTCGATCATTTGACCTTTATCCAGATTTCTGTCGGGATGATACTCAATAGCTTCCATACACGCGTTGGGATAACGGAATTCCGCACTATAGATAAGCTTCTGCAGTTTGGTGCTTTTACGTTTGTCCCATTCTTTATCAACCAGCATACCAAAACGGTCTTCGAAGGATAACCCCTGATAGGTGTCAGGATCCGAGCACTGGTTTTCAAATGCATCTGACATTGCCGATAGTCTCATTTCATGAAGTTTATCTATGGTTGACTGGCGTATCATAAGCGTTTACCTCCTTCATAATAAGAGGCACCTCTGGTAATGCCATATTTAGCACTTTCTTTGTTAACTGTACCAGCGGAATCTGCTGTTAATGCAACTTTATCCTGTCCGTTTTTTAGAATAGTGCTGATATTCTTCAGACTTGGATTCGGAGTGTAGCTGAGTGCCTTTATACAGGCGTTTTCCAACCGCTCCGTACCATATCGGTCTGCAAGTTTCATAAGTGATGCACAGGATTTATAACCCTGTTGTTCCACTTTGTGCATATATAAAAAATGTTTTATTACAATGAGTGTGGAATTACCATTCGTCTTCCCCCATTCCAGAAAGCTTTCTGTGTTATATTTCAAAAACTTTCTGTGATTTTCAGGCATGTGCTCCGGTGTATAGACAGGTTCCTGTGAAGAAGCCCTGCGCACATGTGATGCTATACGATTATTATGATAAAAAACTTCGATACAGTTTTCAGTAGTACGTATGTCAACTTTCTTACCAATAAATTCATAAGGAACAGAATACTTGCAATTCCCGACTGTTATGAGATAATCGGGTTGTATGGTGGCAGTGGACCAGACAGCCGTTTCATATGGGGAAGCAGGTAGTGGCATGAGGAAGTCCTTTTCTTCTTCAATAAATGCACTCAACCGGCTTCCTTTCTTTTTCTGGAAAGGTTTTGCATTGAATTCCTCCAACTTTTCCCGGATGGCTTTATTAAGCTCATCAAAAGTAAAAAACTTACGGTTGCGTAACGCTGCAAGAATCCATGTTTCAAGAACCTTAACAGTTCCTTCGGCATTGGGCTTATCTTTTGGTTTTACTGGTCTGGCCGGGATAATGGCTGTTCCATAATGCTCCGCCATTTCATGGTAGGAGCGATTTAATATTAGTTCTGTCCGTGTATTCTTAATAACACCGGTTTTAAGATTATCCGGTACAAGGATACGGGTTACACCACCAAAGAAGGAGTACGCGTGTACATGTGCTTCAATCCAGTGGTTTGATTTCATATCCGGAAATGCTTCGGCATATCCATAAAGGCTACAAGGAAGAACAGCAACAAATATATATGCGGGTATATCAGTACCACTGGCAACATCAAAAACCTTAAGAGTATCGCCAATCCAGTCGACTTCCATTGTTTCGCCCGGTTTTCGTTTAATCCTCAGTGTTGCTTTCTTTGATGCCACATACGCATGATACTTATCATTAAACTGTGTATGTTGATAAGGAATTGTATGCTCAGCTTCACATTTAGCGCAGTATTCTGCCCACAACAGGGAGAGTGTAACGCCCGGTTTAGCAAGTTCATTATAAATATACTCGTAATCCGGGAGCTGTCTTCCTTCATTGTTACCTCTGTTAGGATAGAACAGATGTCCAATATCACTATTTGTCAGCGTGTCGGGGATGGGCCACCCCAAAGAATGTGTTTCTGCAAGTTTTAATACTTCAGAAACTGTGTTGCGTGAGCAACATAAACTGTTAGCAATGGCAACATTGCTGAATTTCAGACTATTTAGTCTGATGATTTCTCGATAATCAGTCATGGTTATCGTCCTCCTTAATGAATTTACACATTTTCATGTGCATGGATTCATTATAGAGGGCTGCACTCAGTGGCGGAAATGCCTGCTCTGAAATATCGGATTTATATGCTCTGATTTTACGGAAAGAGTGCACTTTTTAAACGGAATATACATTCATCAATATAAATTTCTT
>JAFXGP010000004.1 GCA_017521195.1 Lachnospiraceae bacterium | reverse complement strand
AGGTTTTTTAGCTAATTTTTCTCTTAATGTAGTTTCTTTCATACCACCTACATAATCAGAGTGGTGATAGTAAATTTTCTGATCTAATTTTTTACCTGTTACAGCGATTTTTTCAGCATTGATTACGATTACATAATCACCTGTATCGATGTGAGGTGTAAAGATTGCTTTATTTTTTCCTCTTAAAACTTTAGCAATTTCAGATGCTAAACGTCCTAATGTCATGTCTGTAGCGTCTACTACATACCATTTTCTATCAATAGTAGCTGGACTTGCCATAAATGTTTTCATTGTTTTCCCTCCGTAAAAATTCGAATTGTTCTAACGTCTGACTCTCTCGCCGGGGCTAGCAGCTTAAAAGTCCATATATTTCAAATAAAAATCGGGCCAGGATTTTTATTTTCCATCGTTTCCACACCAAAGCATTATATTATACCTATCCACGTGTGTCAAGACATTTTATTAAGATTCTTTCTTGAAAAACAAAAGTTTTTCACATGTCTTTCTTTTTTGGATTATACTTATCCACAGTGCTCTTCAAACTGATATTCATACAATATTAATCCCTTTGCCGGAGCTGTAGGTCCCGCTTTGGTTCTGTCTTTTGCTTCCAGTATTTCTTTTACCTGTTCTGGGGTAAATCTGCCCTTTCCGACCTCCATCAGGGTTCCGGCAATAATACGTACCATATTATAGAGGAAACCGTTTCCCGTTACTT
This sequence comes from Lachnospiraceae bacterium, assembly GCA_017521195.1. Classification (GTDB taxonomy): domain Bacteria; phylum Bacillota; class Clostridia; order Lachnospirales; family Lachnospiraceae; genus SFDP01. The sequence goes on along the minus strand of JAFXGP010000004.1, from coordinate 5,833 downwards.
TTATGGATATCATAGTTCCACTGCGTTCTACCGTTATATCAAAAATAGTTCTTACTGTGGTTTCTGCAGTACTTCCTGCTGCGCAAAAACTGGCAAAATCGTGTTCGCCTATCAGATAAGAAGCAGCTTCCTGCATCTTATTTTCATCCAATGGCACATAGGTAAAATGAGCATATAATCTCTGTACCGGATTAGCAAATTCTTCGTTTAAAATTTTATACTCATAAGTTTTTCTGGTAGCTTGTTTTCTTGGATGAAAATCTGCTGCCACTTCTTCTGATTTCCGGATTCTGATATCCTCCGGCAATCTTTGATTTAACGCATAAGCCACTCTTTCTGCCGGAATCCGCGCCTGCGTATCAAACACAGCCACATTGCATAATGCATGAACTCCGGAATCAGTTCTGCTGGCACCAATAACCGTAATATTTTCCTTAAAAAGTTCTGACAGGTGTTTATTCAGTTCTCCTTCTATGGTAGCGCTTTCGGGTTGGAACTGCCAACCATGGTAATTCGTACCGTCATATGCCACCGTCAACTTGATTCGTCTCATTTTTTATCCTATAACCATCATTATTCCAAGAATTATTCCAAATAAAATTTCCATTATTTTGCCAATAGACAGACACACTAATAAATAAAATGCTAATACAGCATATCCGATTCTGTCAGCTTTCTTATACACCAAAGGTTTCATCTTGGTTCTGCCGTCCCCGCCACGGTAGCATCTTGCCTCCATAGCCATGGCCAAGTCATTAGCTCTTCGGAATGCAGAAATAAACAATGGTACCAAAAGCGGAACTAGTGCTTTTGCCTTCTTCATAATGTTTCCGCTTTCAAAATCTGCACCTCTGGCAATCTGGGCTTTCATAATCTTATCTGTTTCTTCCAATAAAATCGGAATAAATCTTAAGGCAATAGACATCATCATGGCTATTTCATGCACCGGTACTTTAATCTTACGCAAAGGCTTCATTAAATTTTCCATGCCATCCGTAAGGTTATTTGGGGTGGTTGTTAATGTCATTACAGAGGAACCAATAATTAAAAATGACAATCGAATTGCCATCATTACTGCTAATTTAAGTCCTTCCTTGGTAATGGTTAACTTCCAAAAACTTACCAATGCTTCCCCCGGTGTTAAAAACATATTAAAAACAACCGTTATTAATAACAGAAAAATAATTGCCCGCATCCCTTTTACCATAAATTTGAAAGGAACGTTGGATAACTTAATCATAACTGCCAAAAATAAAGCGGCTACCGCATATCCCCATACATTGTTTACCAAAAACAAGGAAATAATATAGCAAATAGTTCCCACCAGTTTTACTCTTGGGTCTAATCTATGAATGACAGACTCTGTCTGATAATATTGTCCTAATGTAATATCTCTTAACATGGGCGTAAGCCCCTCCTATTTTTATTTTCAAATACGCATAACAGGTACATTTTCATATACCCTTCAAATACATTTTAAATCTCCTTATCGGAATGCTTTTAAAATAGCTTCTTTCGCTTCCGGAATGGTAGTTACGTTGGCATCCAAAGAGAATCCCTCTTTGTTCAAACGATTCATAATATAGGTCACCTGTGGCGCAGCCAATCCTACTTCTTCCAATTCTTCGTAATGTTTAAATACTTCCTTTGGAACATCATCAAACATGACTCTTCCTTTATTCATTACAATAATTCTATCCACATATTCTGCCACATCTTCCATACTGTGGGATACCAGAATTATAGTAATTCCTGTTTCTTTCTGAAGCTTTTTAATCTGTCCCAAAATCTCATCACGGCCTTTCGGATCCAGACCTGCTGTTGGTTCGTCCAAAATCAAAACTTCCGGTTTCATTGCCAATACACCTGCAATGGCTACCCTTCTTTTCTGTCCTCCGGACAAATCGAAGGGAGACTGGTAAAATTGTTCTTCTTTTACACCTGCCAGTTTCAAAGCTTCATAAGCTCTTAATTCCACTTCCTTACTTGATAAGCCCAGATTCTTTGGACCAAAGCACACATCTTGAAATACTGTTACTTCAAATAACTGATGTTCCGGATATTGGAAAACCAATCCAACTTTGCTTCGCAATTCTTTTTTATCATAATCTTTATCTGAAATATCCTGCCCGTTAAAATAAATGGCACCGCCGGTAGGTTTTAACAATCCGTTTAAATGCTGTACTAAAGTTGATTTTCCGGAACCGGTATGACCAATCAAACCAATAAACTGCCCGTCCGGAATCACAAGATTGATATCCACCAATGCAGCTACTGCCAGATTAGTATCTTCACCATATATATGATTTACATGATCTAAAATTAAAGACATAATTTATCCCTTCTTAATACTTTTTAACTCTTCCACTAATTCATCCATGGTAAGAATTCCGTCACTTAACGGTAAGCCGCTTTTTTTCAATTCATAAGCAAGCTCTGTTACCTGAGGTACATCCAAACGGAGCTCCCGAAGTCTGTCTACCTGAGAAAAAATTGACTTAGGATCTCCCTGCATAACTACCTTTCCTGCATCCATTACGTACACCTTGTCTGCATAAATAACTTCTTCCATATAATGAGTAATTAAAATAATAGTAATTCCTTCTACCTGATTCAATGCTCTTGCCGCACGAATAACTTCTTTACGTCCATTCGGATCTAACATAGCCGTTGGTTCATCAAAAATAATACATTTAGGGTGCATTGCAATCACACCTGCAATCGATACTCTTTGTTTCTGTCCTCCTGAAAGCTTATTGGGTGAATGTTTTCTGTACTGATACATTCCCACTGCTTTTAAACTCTCTTCCACACGTTCCCATATTTCATTGGTCGGAACCCCCAAATTCTCAGGGCCAAATCCGACATCTTCTTCCACTACCTGTCCAATAATCTGGTTATCGGGATTTTGAAATACCATTCCCGCAGTCTGTCTTACATCCCATACATTTTCCGGCTGTTTTACATCTTTACCATCCACAAAAACAGTCCCTTCTGTTGGGTGCAAAAGTGCATTCAAATGTTTTGCCAATGTGGATTTCCCGGAACCGTTATGACCTAAGATAGCCACAAAATCTCCCGCCTTAATGTCCAGATTTACACCATCCACAGCCCGGGTAATTCCTTCTACGTTTCCTTCTTCATCCCGTCTGATATATTCAAAAGCTAAATCTACAGCTTTAATGATTCCCATACTTATTTAAAACTCCTCTCAAAGGATATGGCTTTTTACAGCACATAGGAAAATACATACTTTCCCATGCTAACTGAATTATCATTTTATTTTACTAGAAAATCACTTTAAATACAAGTATTCAAAAAAACAGAGACTGATTAACCAGTCTCTGTTAAAAAATTAATTCAATTTGAATTTATTTACTTCCTGTTTCAGACTTTCTGCTATGTTCTTATTGGATTCCGCTTCACTTCCTACATCTACAACCGCTGTGGTTAAATCTACAGAAATCTCTGTCACATTGGCAACTCCCTTTGCACTTTCTTCAACTGCAATATTAACAGCTTCCATAGCATCCTTAATATTCTCTACACTTGCTCTAACTTCATCACTTTCACCCGCAAAAGCAGCCATAATCTGGTTAATATCACCCACGTCATCCCTATAACTTCCGCTGGTTTCCAATAATTTTTCAAATCCGGCCATGGTTGTATTTTCAATAAATAACAACATTTCTTCCGCTTTTGCCGCCAATTCATTTACTGCCTGAATTACCTGCGCACTTACTACTTGAATCTTAGATGCATTTTCAGCCGAATTAGATGCTAATTTTCCTATCTCATCAGCTACTACAGCAAAACCTCTTCCGGCCTCTCCGGCTCTCGCAGCTTCAATACTTGCATTTAATGATAACAGATTTGTCTGAGATGTAATATTAATAATATTACTTGTCAAAACACTGATTTCTTCAACTTTCTTTGATTTTTCAATCTTATCATTCATTTCTGCAATCATTTTTTGAGCGCGTAATTTAGCATCTTCCTGATCTATTTTGGCCTGCTTATATATATTGTCTGCCTTTTCCATTACATCAGCGGATGCTTCACTTCCCACATCGGCATTACCGGAAATAATTTCAATAGCATTGAATACGTTGGCAATGGCTTCATTTACCTGTCCTAATGAAGCACTTGTTTCTTCCATAGCAGCACTCATTTCTTCCATGGTTGCAGAGACATCAGTAATACTCAATTCTGCTTTTCCCAAATCGTCTACAACTGTCTGTGCAGATTCACCTAACCTTATAGAATTTTCCGATATACGTAACATAATTTCTCTGATATATGCCAAAAGAGAATTTACGTTATCAGCAATTACTTCTAACTCATCTCCGGTATGGATATCTAATCTTTGTGTTAAATCTCCTTCATTATTTACTAAATCATAAATCTTTTTATCTACTGCTTTTAAATTTCCGGATATTCTTGCTACAATAATATTAATAATAATTAAAGATACCACCAAGCATAACACGGAAACTTTAATAATATTTAAAGTACTTGTTGTCAGACGCTCCATAACTCCGGCTGCATCATAATCACAACCAAGAACTCCAATAACCTCCTTCTGACTATTCACAATAGGCTTATATACAGAAATTAAATCTCCATACTCTGTATGATCAATATAATCCATAACATACTCTTCCCCTGCGAAAGCACCCGCTAATTCTTCATAGGAAGTTTCACATTCATCTCCAAAACCTAATTGTGAATCAGAAGTATCTGCATCTACGCCGTAATATACCGTTTTTCCATCGGTATATAAAGTATACAGATAAGCAATCCCATATCTGCTTTGAGCGCTACGCATATCCTTCAAAAGAAGTTGATATTCCTTTCCACCTTCACATCCCGGTTCTAATCCTCCCAAAATGTCCGCATCTAAAATATCCACTACAACCTGTGCTGCCATTCCGGCTTCTTCTACACCCATTTCTACCATACCATCATGTATGCAACTATAAGCATAAATACCCATAGATGCACAAATAGCAAGAATCAACAGTGTCACAGGAATTAAAATTTTCATTCGAATACTAAGCTTAACTCTCATCTTCTTTGTTTTTTGATTCCCAAGTTCCTTTTTGTTGTCTTTTAACCATTTCATGTCGTTACTCACCTTTTCATTTCGCTTCAGTTGATGTGTTAAATTATGCATATATCATATCAATATCGAATAGTTTTTACAACAAATTTTTTGTTCTGTCGACATTTGATTTTTCTGCAATTTTACCATAAACAAAAAGGCATCGGGAATTATCCCGATGCCTTCAAAACACAAAATATTATACTAATTCAAGTACAACTTCCATTGCTGCGTCACCTTTACGAAGACCGATTTTAACGATTCTTGTGTAACCACCGTTACGTCCTACATATTTAGGTGCGATTTCATCAAACATTTTTGCAACTAAATCAACAGATTTCATATCTTTCTTTTTACCTGTTGGATTTTCTGTTACATCATAGAAAACTCTTAACATCTGTCTTCTAGCATGAAGTCTGGAAGGAAGATCTTTTTTGATTTCTTTTTCTACTTCATCAAAAACTGTTACTTTCTTTCCATCAACAACTTCTTTTACTCTCTTACCGTCTTTATCTTTACGAGCAACTTTAGCTGTTACTTTTACAGTTTCATAGTTGTCTTTTTCTTTTACTGCTAATGCAATAAGAGATTCAACCTGTTTCTGTACTTCTTTAGCTCTTGCCTCTGTAGTAACGATTTTACCGTTGTTAATTAAAGCTGTTACCTGGCTTCTTAATAATGCTTTTCTCTGGGAAGATGTTCTTCCTAATTTTCTGTATTTTGCCATTT